>JAVWRQ010000003.1:63124-75931 GCA_036634775.1 Clostridium sp. | reverse complement strand
ACCGCTAATCCATTATCGTTTGTTTCCATTGAAATTTACATCTTAAAATGGTACTATTTCTATAGAGAACATTAAATTTACATAAAGTAGGAGGGAAATTTCCATGAATCTCAAACATGCCCAATATATGATAACCGTTCTGCAGGAAGGGAGTATCACCGGTGCCGCCAAGAAACTATATATATCACAGCCCTCTTTAAGTCAGATGATCAAACTGGCGGAGACGAATCTGGGCACTCCCATCTTTAACCGTGCAACCGATCCGCTTACCCTTACCTATGCGGGTGAAAAGTATATGGAAGCTGCCCAGCAGATTCTGACCATCAACACCAATCTCACCAAAGAAATCGAAGAAATTAATTTAGAAGATCACGGAAAGATTCGTTTTGGCATTCCGGTGCAGAGAGCCATGCAGATTCTTCCGCGTGTTCTTCCGCCTTTTTTTAAACTCTATCCTCATGTAGATGTGGATATTTTTGAGCAGGGTTCCGGACTCATGGAAAATATGGTTCTGGATGGCACCGTGGATATCGCATGTATGACCACGACCGCCCGTCATGAAGACTTGCGCTATATTCTGATAGAAAATGAAGAACTGGTACTTTTAGCTGCAAAAAACACAGAACTGGCCAAACGGATTCCTACCGGAACCCCTATCTCGATCACAGAAGCCGCCAACGAAATGTTCGTTTCAAATAAGCCGGGGCACAGCATCCGTGCCGTGCAGGACAATCTGTTTATTTCCAATGATATTCATCCTAAGATCATTCTGGAGACCATCAGCATCGAGGTGGAAAAAAAAGTCTGCCTATCCTGTGATGCCGTCATGATCTGTCCACGTAGTTATATAGAAGACACCAAAGAGATGGCGGAGTCTTCTTCCACTTATCCGATCCTATACACCGGAGGTCAGCGTCACTGTTATCTCTGCCATCGCAAAAATCTATATATCACTAAGTACACACGGGATTTTATAGACATTCTCACAAGATTTTAATCGTTTTTTTGAGCCACTTCACCTTGTTTTTTATAGATAGAATTGCAGTCTATGCATCCTCTGACACCGGATAACGGGTACACACTGGAATTTCTTCCAATTACGGTACCCGGGTTCAGGACGGAGTTACAGCCGACTTCAACATAATCGCCAATCAGAGCACCGACTTTCTTTCTTCCCGTCTGAATCTCCCCATCTTCTCCATGGATATTGACAAGCAGTTTATCGGATTTTACGTTAGACGTAATAGAACCGGCTCCCATATGCGCTTTGTACCCCAGAATTGAATCACCTACATAATTATAGTGTGGAACCTGAACTTTATCAAAGAGAATGACATTCTTAAGTTCGGTCGAATTACCTACGACGGCACCTTCTCCCACCAAGGCACTTCCGCGTACAAACGCACAATGGCGGATTTCCGCCTCTTTGCATACAATCAGAGGACCATTTAAAAATGCAGTTTCTGCCACTTTAGCTGTTTTGTGAATCCAAATATGTTCTCCCCGCATTTCATATTCTTCTTTTGGAAGCTGTTTTCCCAACTCTATTAAAAAATCACTGATTCCGGCAAGTGCATCCCATGGATATTCATATTCTAATAAGAAATCGGCAGCCATCGTATGTGATAAATCATATAATTCTGTCATCTTCATCTGTTCTTTTTTCATGATATTTTATGCTCCTATTTATTTTTACGATCTGATACGGTTTTATTTCCATAATTTACAGTAACTGCATCAAAAAAAGGACGAAGTCCCGACTGGTTCGTTACGTGAACGGCATTATAAGTTCGTCCGGTCACAAAGCGTTCCAATTTCTGCATATATTCATCTGAAGTAATCGTTCCCTCTGCTACATAGTTCAGACCCTTTTCCCAACTGGCCGTGAGTTCCGGATTCAAGAGCTGATTAATCGAGGCATTGACGACCTCATAAATCAATTCACCCAGATAAGCCGGAGTAATAATCTGCGTTTTATTATTTAACGACAGATAATCAATATTACAAAGTTTCTTGAGTATCTCCGCTCTGGTCGCACTGGTTCCGATGCCGCTTCCCTTAATTTGTGCACGAAGCTCGTCGTCCTCGATTAACTGTCCCGCATTCTCCATAGCCAGTATAATAGAACCGGACGTATAGCGCTTAGGCGGTGAAGTTTCTCCCTCTTTTATCGCTAATGCATTCAGAGGAATCGTCATTCCCTTTTTCATTCGCTCCAGCATGGCGACAAATTCAGGTCCCGATGTATCGATTTCGGTTATATTATCACTGTTTTCACCGGCAGATTTTCCCGGCATACCGGCTACTTTTAGGTATCCCGGATCTTTTAATATCTTAAATCCGGTAAAAAAATGTTCTTCCGCAGAAACAATTTCCACCGAATGTTTCTGATAAATGGCTCCCGGATAAAAAATGCTTAAAAATCGTCTCACGATCAGCTCATAAATCTTCGTGTTAAGTTCCGATAGACTTCTCAGTGCTCCCATGCCCTGTCCCGTCGGGATAATCGCATAGTGGTCAGTGATCTGGCTATCATTCACATAACGGGTTTTAGCAATTCCTTTATAACTTCCCATGGACAGAACTTCGGCTGCAAAATCGGCTGCCGGTCCAAAATTTTTCAGACCTCCGATATTTTTATATATCTCCTTCGCCACTGCCGTCGACAATACACGGGCATCGGTTCTGGGATAAGTCACCAGTTTTTTCTCATACAATTCCTGAATCACTTTCAACGTTTGATCCGGACTGATCTTATACATCTTGGAACAGTCATTTTGAATCTCTGCCAGGTTATATAATAAAGGGGGATTTTTCACTTCTTTTTTCTTTTCAATCGATGCTACCGTCCCCTCCATGGGTTCCCGGTTCGATAAATAATCGACCAGTGCTTCGGCATCTTTTTTCTCTTTAAAACCATTTTCTTTATAAAGACAGAGATTTTCAAAGTATTTCGATCCTTTGACCGCACGCCACTCACCGTCTAAGGTGAGGACTTCTGAGCCAAAGGTGCCTATGACACGATAGAATGGAGTCTTGACAAAATCTCGTACCTCACGTTCTCTGCGTACAACCATTCCCAACACGCAGGTCATGACACGCCCAACCGAAACTACCGTTCGGTTAGAGTGGGTGTAGCCGGATATAATCGGTCCGTATTTAAGGGTCAGCGCTCTGGAAAAATTAATTCCCATCAGATAATCTTCTTTGGCACGTAAATAAGCCGAAGCCGAAAGGTTGTCATAGGCAGACAGGTCTTTTGCATCCCGAATGCCTCTTAAGATTTCTTCTTCCGTCTGAGAATCAATCCATACTCGTTTCTGATGTTTATCTTTTACATTTGCCATCTGGGCTACCAGACGGTATATATATTCTCCTTCACGCCCCGAGTCGGTGCAGACGTAAATCGTATCTACATCTTCTCTGGTTAAAAGTTTGCTTACTATTTTAAACTGTTTTTCTACTCCCTCAATCACATGGTACTTATATTCTTTGGGTAGAAATGGCAGTGTCTGAAGACTCCATCGCTTATATTTGGGATCGTATGCCTCCGGATAGCTCATTGTAACCAGATGACCCACGCACCAGGTCACAATCGCGTCATCCGATTCTATATATCCGTCACCTTTTCGTCCGGTTACCTTGAGTGCATTGGCAAACTCCTTTGCAACACTGGGTTTTTCAGCTATGTATAATGATTTCGGCATCTAAATTCCTTTCGTCTGTTTCCGTTTCTTCTAATTGCTTTTTCCGTGGGGGCGTATACTCTGCTAAAATGGCCGCACCAAACATAAGTGCACATCCAATTAGCATCTTTACTGTAATTTCTTCTTTTAAGAAAATAACAGCAAAAATCAGTCCAAATACCGATTCAAACGATAAAAGAATCGATGAGGTACTGGGACTTAAATAGGTTTGCCCGACAATTTGCAAAAGATAACAAATCATACTGGATATTACACCAAGATAAAGCACCGATAAAAGAAGTTCGGTATCTGCAAAAACGCTGAGATCACATGGTCCTTCAAATAGTAATGCCACGATCCAATAGCACACTCCCCCTGCAGTCATCTGGACAATCGTCAGTTTTATCGGATCGTAGGACGTGGTATAGCGGTCTACAAATACCATATGAAGTGCATAAAAGATTCCACAGATGAATGTTAGAAAATCGCCAAAATTCACTGTCAAATCGCCTTTTAACGAAAGAAGTGCCAGACCAATAACCGCTATAACAGCTGCTATAATATTATTTTTTGCCGGTTTTACTTTATTGAATAACCAGTGAAGAAATGGCACAATAATAACATATAACGTCGTAATAAATGCATTTTTACTGGCTGTTGTATATTTAAGTCCATAGGTCTGAAAATAATAGCTGATAAATAGCATCACGCCTAAAATGCTGCCGTATTTGATTTCGTTCCGTGTAATTGTTTTAATCTTTTTCCAAAAGACAATAACCAGACCTATCACGGCTACCGTAAAGCGATAAGCCAACAGATACATCGGTGTAATCCCATTCATGGAAGTTTTCATAATCACAAACGTACTGCCCCATATAACCGTTACCAGCAAAAGGCCGGCTGAGGCCAGTAGTTTTATGGTTCTGTCATCCATTCCGTGTTTCAATTTTTCGGTCATCACGTTCCCTTCCCATCTATCAAAAATTTGTAAATCGTAATGGTCTTATATTCTTTTCCTTCTTTTAAAATAGGGGAAGGAAATGCAGGGATATTGACAGCATTCGGATAATACTGTGTCTCAAAACAATACCCATGGCGAGAGCCATATATGACACCGCTTTTACCCGGAATCTGTGATTCCAAAAAATTAGCTGTATAAAACTGAAGTCCCGGAAGGTCAGTATAGACTTCCATCCATCTTCCGCTTGCCGCGTCATATGCTTTGGCTGCAAGAGTCGGCTCTTTTGTCCGGTTGTTCAGTACCCAGTTGTGATCATATCCACTTCCAAACCGCAATGGTTCAAAATCACAGTTAATATCACGTTCAATTGGTTTCATCACCGTAAAATCCATCGGAGTCCCTTGAACCGGATCCAGGATTCCGGTAGGGATAGAGTCCGAATCCGTAGGAGTATAGAAATCTGCATTAATCCATACCTGCTGCGCCATGGCATTGCCCGTGTTATGACCAGCCAGATTAAAGTAACTGTGATTTGTCATATTTGCGATCGTGTCATGGTCACAAATCATATTGTATCTGATTTCTACAGCATTATCTGCTGTCAACGTATAGGTTACGGTAATTTGGGCATTGCCCGGGTATCCCTGATCACCATCCGGGCTCATCAGAGAAAATGAAATACTTGTATCTTCTGCATGCTCTGCAATTTCTGCATCCCAAATTCGATTTCGATAAAAGTCAGGGCCGCTGTGAAGATTATTGGGACCGTTATTGACTACTAACGGATAGACCTTACCATCAATCGTAAGCTTTGCCTGACCAATTCGGTTGGCATTTCGTCCAACGATTTCGCCCAGATGTCCGCCGTTTTGTAAACAGGCATCTACCGTATCATAGCCTAGGAGTACATCTGTTTCCCGTCCGTCTCGATCCGGGACGATCAGTGAAGTCCAGATCCCGCCCAAACTGATAAAAGATGCCGACACACCATTTTTATTATACAGAGTATATCGATCAACCGGTTCTCCTGTCGGTATTACACCAAAGTGTTCTTTCTTATACATCTTTTATCTCCCTTCCAAAAAACTATTTCTCTTTAATATATCCCTGTGCCGTTAAAAGTTCAGCACAAAGTATCGCCCCGCCGGCTGCACCACGAAGTGTGTTGTGAGACAGACCCACAAATTTATAGTCATAAATCGTATCTTCTCTTAATCGTCCTACAGAGATTCCCATACCTGCTTCAAAGTTTACATCCAGTTTTACCTGAGGGCGATTGTCTTCCTCCAGATATTGAATGAACTGTTTCGGTGCACTGGGAAGTTTCAGTTCCTGTGGAAGTCCTGCAAAATTGACCAATTTCTCAATTAGCTGTTCTTTTGTCGGTTTCTTTCTGAATTTTACAAATACAGCTGCCGTATGTCCGTCTAAAACAGGTACACGAATACACTGACAGGTGATAACCGGTTCAGATGCTTTCACAATGACACCGTCTTTTATCTGTCCCCAGAGTTTTAATGGTTCCTGTTCACTCTTTTCTTCTTCTCCACCGATATATGGAATTACATTCTCTACCATCTCAGGCCAATCCTTAAAGGTCTTTCCCGCTCCGGAGATTGCCTGGTAGGTCGTAGCCACTACTTCATAAGGCTCAAATTCTTTCCATGCATTTAACACCGGTGCATAGCTCTGAATCGAGCAGTTCGGTTTGACTGCGATAAAGCCACGACTGGTTCCCAGGCGTTTTTTCTGGAATTCAATTATTTTAAAATGTTCCGGATTAATCTCAGGTACGACCATCGGCACATCCGGTGTCCAACGATGTGCACTGTTGTTGGATACGACCGGTGTCTCTGATTTTGCATATAATTCTTCGATGGCTTTGATTTCTTCTTTTGTCATATCCACCGCACTGAATACGAAATCTACAAGAGACGCCACTTCCTCTACTTCATTCACATTCATCACGATCTTCTTTTTAATCGTCTCAGGCATCGGAGTCTGCATCTTCCAACGACTTCCAACCGCCTCTTCATATGTCTTGCCTGCGGATCTTGGACTGGCAGCGATTGCTGTCACTTCATACCATGGATGATTCTCTAAAAGTGTAATAAAACGCTGACCAACCATTCCGGTGGCTCCTAATACCCCTACTTTTAATTTCTTATTCATAAGACCCTCTCCTCTCAAGCTAAATTCAAAGCTACTTCCATCATATTAGTAAATGTCATCTGACGTTCCTCTGCCGTGGTTGCTTCTCCGGTGATCAAGGAATCGGAAACGGTTAGAATACAGAGTGCATTCACACCTGCTGCCGCCGCATTGCTATAAAGTGCAGCTGCTTCCATCTCCACTGCCAGAACACCCATCTTTTCCCATGAAGTTCCCGTAGAAGGCATCTCTGCATGATAGAATACATCATCACTCAAAATATTGCCTACATGATATCTCAGACCTTTATCTTCTGCGATTTTAACGGCTTTACTGAGCAGCTCATAGCTGCAGATACAGGAATAGTCGCCGGGCAGGCAGAACTGCTTTACGTAGTTACTGGTCGTACAGACACCCATACCAAATACCATATCGCGAATTTTCACCTTTTCCTGCATACCGCCTGCGGTTCCTACACGAATCAAATTCTTGCATCCGTAAAAATGGATTAATTCATAAGAATAAATTCCGATGGAAGGACATCCCATGCCCGTTCCCATAACGGATACACGCTTTCCATTATAATATCCTGTATATCCCAGCATATTTCTGGTCTCATTAAACTGTTTGACATCCGTTAAAAAATGATCGGCAATGTATTTTGCGCGGAGTGGATCCCCCGGCAATAAGATTGTCTCGGCAATTTCACCTTCTTTTGCTGCAATATGAGGGGTCGGTACTTTACATTCTGACATATTCATTCCTCCTAGATTTTATGTTTTAATTTATTATAGTCTTACTTTGCTGCCTTTACCATCCCGTTTTCCAATTTTTAAACGATTTAGATGTACTTGCTTTTGCTTATACGTAATAATAGGATCGGCATCACCACCAAGAAGATGCACTGTTTCCAGTTCTTCATCTTTACCCAGTTTGATTCCCCTGACGCCTCTGGAATTCTTCTTGAGTACCGCAACTTCTGCTATAGGGAAACGCAGGAATACGTCACTGCTTGTTTGGAGCACCACTTCTGTTTCTTCATTTATCATCCTGATATCGATAACATCGTCTCCCTCCAGTAACTTGGTCGCCGCTACCATTCGATTGTTGGTTTCAAATTCGTCTCCGGAGACCTGCTTTACCATCGCGGTCTTAGTGGCAAAAAACAAGGTCTGTCCCCGCAGTGCCGACGCACTGATTACAAAAATCGGTGCTTCTTTTGTACCGTCATATTTGCACAGATTATCAATCGGAGTTCCCTTATCTTTTAATTTGACAAATGGAATATCCGTCACTTTTACCTGATGCAGCAGACCGGTGTTAGTAAACAGGCAGATCTTATCGGTATTCAGACAACAGATAACATGAGAATTCTCTTGATCGACCACTTCCTGATTCTTATCGTAGATTGCTTTATCGATCACCTTGCTATAGCCAAATCGATCCATAATAAAGGTCACTTCTCTGACTTCCATCATTTCTTCCACATATACCGCTTCTTTGCCATCTTCAAGCAATGTTCTTCTCGGAATGGAAAATTCTTCTTTGATTTGCTGCAAATCTGTTTTTATCACCTCATCCATATTCTTTTTACTGGATAAAATCTTCTCATATTCTTTGATTTTTCTCAAAGTTTCTTTGTACTCTTTTTCCAGCGCCATAACTTCCAGGCCAATCAGTTTGTATAGGCGCATCTCCAGAATAGCAGATGCCTGTTTTTCTGTAAAGCAGAGTTTTTTTGCATCTTCTTCAAAACCGGGTGTCCGAAACTTAATATTCGATATATCACCGGAAAGCAAGCAGGCTTTGGCGTCTTTTAAGTTAGTGGAACCTCTTAAAACAGCAATAATCAAATCGATCACATCACAGGCTTTAATTAAGCCCTCTTTGATTTCCTTTTTCTCCAACTCTTTTTCCAAAAGGATCTGATACTTTCGTTCCAGATTCTCATATTGGAAGTTCAGATAGTTCTTGAGGATCCCTTTTAAATTTAAGATTTCCGGCCGGCCGGCGACAATCGCCAGCATATTAACACCATAGGTATCTTCCAGCTTGGTTTTCTTATAGAGCGTATTTTTTATTTTTTCAATATCAGCATCCTTTTTCAGCTCCAGCACAATACGAATTCCATCTTTACTCGATTGATTGGAAATGTCTACCACATCAGACATCTTCCTGGATTCCACCAGATCTGCAATATCAATCAGGCATTTGTTGATGCCCAGTCCAATCATCGTATAAGGAATTTCCGAGATAATCAGTTTATCTTTATCGGTGCGGCGTTTTCCCAATTCCACTTCTAATTTTGCTCGAATTTTTATCTTTCCGGTACCTGTTTCATAGATATCCATGAGTTCGCTCTTATTCGCTATGATGCCACCGGTCGGAAAATCGGGGCCATGGAGTATCTCTACCAGATCTCCGGTCGAAAGATCATTATCATCGATGTAGGCACAGACTGTATCGACTACCTCACCCAGATTATGAGGGGGAATACTGGTACTCATCCCTACTGCAATTCCCTCTGCACCGTTGATTAATAAGTTCGGTACGCGAACCGGGAGAACCTCCGGTTCTATCTCAGTCTCATCATAATTTGGTACGAAGCGGACGGTCTTGTCCAAATCTCTTAGATAGACTTCTTCGGCAAATTTCTCCAGACGGGCTTCTGTATAACGCATCGCAGCCGCACCATCTCCTTCAATTGAACCAAAGTTACCATGGCCGTCTACCAGCGTCATGCCCTTTTTGAATTCCTGAGACATCACCACCAGTGTTTCATATATAGAGCTGTCACCGTGAGGGTGGTATTTACCCATGGTATCACCGACAATACGCGCTGATTTTCTATGGGGCTTATCATAGGTCAACCGAAGTTCATTCATGTCATAAAGCACTCTGCGCTGCACCGGTTTCAGACCATCCCTTGCATCGGGAATCGCCCGCGCCGTAATCACGCTCATGGAGTAGTTCATGTAACTTCTTTGCATTTCTTCTGAATATTCCGTCACGATAATCTTCTCTGCCATTCTTGTTCTCCTAATTTGCTTGTATTTTTCCTGTATCTATCCTGAATTTATGCATCAATTTCCGCTTCTTCCGCATGCTCGTAGATAAAACGGCGTCTGGGCGGCACATCGCTGCCCATCAACATCTCAGTCACTTCGGAAGCCAATCTTCCGTCCTCTATTTCCACTCGTTTTAATACTCTTTTTTCCGGGTTCAGCGTCGTATCCCAGAGCTGCTGGGCATCCATCTCTCCCAGACCTTTGTAGCGCTGCAGGTTAAATTCCCCACTATGGGATTTTCTGTATTTTTCCAATGCTTTTTCATCGTAAAGATACTGCTCCTCGCCTTTCTTTGGCACAACCTTAAATAATGGCGGCATCGCAATATATACATGCCCGTCACTGATCAGTTCCGGCATAAAACGATACAGAAAGGTCAAAAGTAACGTATCAATATGACTGCCATCTACATCGGCATCGGTCATGAGCACAATCTTGTTATACCGCAGTTTTGTAATATCAAAGTCATTGCCATAGCCTTCGGAAAAACCGCAGCCAAAGGTATTGATCATCGTCTTGATCTCGGCATTAGCCAAGACCTTATCAATCGATGCCTTCTCCACATTCAGAATCTTACCGCGGATTGGAAGGATTGCCTGAAACTGCCTGTTTCTTCCCATCTTAGCGGATCCGCCGGCTGAATCTCCCTCGACAATGAAAATCTCACATTTGTCTGCATCACGACTTTCACAATTTGATAATTTTCCATTACTATCAAAGGAAAATCTGGATTTTGTCAGCATATTTGTTTTGGCTTTTTCTTCTGCTTTTCTTATCTTGGCAGATTTCTCGGCACAGGAAATCACCTCTTTTAGAACTTCCAGGTTGCGGTCAAAATATCGCTGCAGTTCGTCTCCTGTCACGGTAAACACTGCCTTTGTACAGTCCGCACTGGCTAACTTCGTCTTCGTCTGTCCCTCAAAGATAGGATCCGGATGTTTGACTGCAATCACAGCCGTCATACCGTTTCTTGTATCTGCACCGGTAAAATTAGCATCTTTATCCTTTAAAATTCCCAGTTCTTTGGCATAGTTATTAATCAGCGTCGTAAATTTTGTTTTAAATCCGACTAGGTGGGTACCGCCCTCCTGTGTAAAAATATTATTACAAAATCCCAGAACATTTTCTTCAAATGCATCGACGAACTGAAATGCTACTTCTACTTCAATCTTATCCGAAATTCCTTTAAAATAGATAACCTCATGAACCGGATTCTTGCTGCTATTAATTTCTTTCACATACGCTGCAATTCCATCCGGTTCAGAATAAGTTATCTTTTCTTCTTCGCTGACGCGTTTATTCTCATAATATATAACTAATTTTGGATTTAAGTACGCCGTCTCATGCAGGCGGCTCTTGAGCCAGTCTGCCTTAAATCTGGTCTTTTCAAAGATTTCATCATCCGGCATAAAAGTAATTGAAGTTCCCGTTTCTTTGGTCTTGCCAATAATCGGCAAAAGTCCATCGATCAGCTTCACCACCGGAATCCCACGTTCATAAGCATCGTGATGAATATAACCATTCTTGTACACCGTCACATCCATTCGCTCTGAAAGTGCATTGACGACCGATGAGCCCACACCGTGAAGTCCACCGCTGGTCTTATATGCTTGGTTATCAAACTTTCCGCCTGCATGCAGCATAGAAAGAACAATTCGTTCGGCTGATACGCCTTTTTT
The DNA here is from genome assembly GCA_036634775.1 of Clostridium sp. Taxonomy (GTDB): domain Bacteria; phylum Bacillota; class Clostridia; order Lachnospirales; family Lachnospiraceae; genus Otoolea. The sequence continues at coordinate 64,386 of JAVWRQ010000003.1, read as the reverse complement.
GTGCATCTCCACGGGAATGCCTCTGCCATCATCTCTTACCGTACAGGAGCCATCTGCTTCCAGAGTCACCCAGATAGAATCACACGCTCCCGCTAAATGTTCATCTACAGAATTATCTACTACCTCATAGATTAAATGATTTAATCCTTTTGTTCCCACACTTCCGATATACATACCGGGGCGTTTTCTTACTGCTTCAAGTCCTTCTAATACGGTTATACTGTCCGCATCATACTGTGTTTTCCCCATGATACTCCTCCACATATGGTATATTCTGTATTATTATTACACGAAAAATGGTTTTTTGCAACTGCGTACCCGGTTTCATCGCTCCATATATGGTTTTCTTTATCCAAGTGCCACGTCCAGAACCATCATAATGACAAAACCAACGGCAAAGCCAATGGTTCCCATATTTGAATGTTCTCCTTCTGCCGATTCGGGAATCAATTCTTCCACTACCACATAGAGCATAGCTCCTGCGGCAAAGGCTAATAGATAGGGAAGAAGCGGCACGACTGTTTTGTACAAAAGAATCGTCAGTACGGCTCCAATAGGTTCTACGATGCCTGAAAGTGTTCCTAGGATAAATGCTTTTTTCTTTGTGGCGCCCTCGGTTCTTAATGGAAGAGAAATAATCGCACCTTCAGGAAAGTTCTGAATCGCGATTCCCAAAGCCAGGGCAAAAGCGCCTGCCATAGTAATTCCACTGCTCTCAGCTAAAACTCCGGCAAATACAACGCCCACCGCCATGCCTTCCGGTATATTATGCAGTGTAACGGCTAATACTAGCATCGTTGTTTTTTTTAGTTTGCTCTTAGGACCCTCCGGGTCTTGGTGATCCAGATGCAGATGAGGAATGATTCGATCCATAAGGAGAAGAAACGCCATCCCAAGCAGCAGTCCGGAAGCTGCCGGCACAAATGCCAGTTTTCCCATATGCTCCGACATATTCATCGCAGGAATTAAAAGTGACCACACCGAAGCTGCTACCATAACACCGGATGCAAAGCCCAAAAGGGTCTTCTGTACCACCGGATTAATCTCTTTCCTCAAAAAAAATACGCAGGCAGCGCCTACTGTTGTTCCAATAAAAGGAATTAAAATTCCAAGTGCTATATTCATAAAAATCTCCTTTTCTCGTATATAACTCCAATATCCTATGACTAAAAGTATGGCAAAGTGCATGGTTATAAGAGATATTATCTTATGTATTATATCCGACCTCAAGGCATTTGAATAGTCCTAAACAAAGATTCCTC
>JAVWRQ010000003.1:24009-63024 GCA_036634775.1 Clostridium sp. | reverse complement strand
TATACATTTTCTCTTAGCATGAGCGATGGAAGAACCACCGATGAGGTCCTTGCATTGGTAGCAGAGGTTCAATAATTTACAGCATAAAAAAAGACAAATCAACTTTTTGCTTACGCAAAAATTGGTTTGTCTTTTTTTCAGCTCCCAGCCGGATTTGAACCGGCGATCTACGCATTACGAATGCGTCGCTCTACCAGCTGAGCCATGGAAGCGTTTAAAAAATGCTCTGGATCACTCCAAAGCAATTTTTAAATGACCTGTCCGGGAATCGAACCCGGGTTTACGCCGTGAGAGGGCGTCGTCTTAGCCGCTTGACCAACAGGCCTCTTGATTGGGGATTTTAAAGTGTAATCGAGGCGACGTGATTCGAACACGCGACCTCTGCGTCCCGAACGCAGCGCTCTACCAAACTGAGCCACGCCTCGATACCTTTGGTAGTATAATATAGATATCGCAAATTGTCAACTATTATTTCGGAATAAAATGAAAAATTTTTTATTCAATTCGAACAATTTGACCTGGTGGGAATTTTCATCCCAATTATACCATCTCCGCATCAAATCCCAAGTCATCTAAAATGCCCACTGCACGCGATACGGTGGCTTCGTCTCCTTCGATCGACACGGTTTTATCTGCCAGATTAACCTCATGGATCATTCCCGCTTCAGTCAATGCCTTGTCAATTCTGGTCACACAATTATTACACATCATCGCTTCACATTTAAATTTCTTCATCGTCCTGCTCTCCTTATATTGGCTATTTCATCAATTTTTGAATCGTATTACACAGTTCTTCCACCGCTGTTTCGGCGTGACCGGCTTCTATATCATCCACTACACATGTCTTAATGTGATTTGATAAGAGTACCTTGGCAAATCCATTAAGAGCCGCCTGTACCGCCGATACCTGCGTCAGAATGTCCACACAGTACCGTTCCTCTTCTACCATAGATTTAATTCCACGAACCTGACCCTCGATCCGGTTCAGACGCTTTAGAAGATCCTTCTCCTCGGTCAGATTTCGGTGCTTATGCCGCTCCGACACCGCTCCGCCCGTTTGTATCTTATCACAGCAATCGCTCATCTTCCTCACCTCTCTGTATTCATAGTTTCAGTGCCCGAAGGCGCAATGCATTCGACACCACACATACCGAACTGAGTGACATCGCAAACCCACCGATCATAGGGCTTAAAAGTGGTCCGCCAAATAGATACAATACACCTGCCGCTACCGGAATGCCCAGTGAATTATAAAAAAATGCCCAAAATAAATTTTGTTTAATATTGCGTATGGTCGCCCGGCTCAGTTTGATTGCCCGGCAGACATCCATCAAATCTGATTTCATCAGTACAATATCTCCGGATTCCATAGCGATATCGCTGCCCGAACCGATGGCGGTTCCCACATCGGCCTGAACCAGAGCCGGTGCATCATTAATGCCATCTCCCACCATCATAACTACTTTCCCCTGGCTTTGCAAGTCGGAAATTACGTTTGCTTTATCCCCCGGAAGTACCTCTGCAATCACATGATCAATGTGCGCTTTTTTCCCGATATAATCCGCGGTCTTTTGGTTGTCACCGGTCAGCATATAGACCTCAATCCCCAAACGTTTGAGCTGGTCTACTGCATTCACACTAGTTTCCTTAATGGTATCGGCAACGCAGATAAATCCGGCAAATACATGATCGATGGATATGAACATCGGTGTCTTTCCCTGTGAGGCATACGATTCTGCCTGCAGTGCCCGGTCAAAATCCTGTATCGCCTTCAACATCTTCATATTCCCAATTCGGATTTCACGTCCGTCAAGGACTGCTTCGATACCGAATCCGGTTATGCTTTCAAATCGTTCCGGGCTTTGGAGCAAAAGTTTCTTTTCTTCTGCCGCTCTCACCATCGCTTCACCCAGTGGATGTTCTGACATTTGTTCACAGCTTGCCGCAATCCGAAGGAGTTCCTCTTCCGTCCATCCATCCACTGCAAATAAATCGGTTACTTTGGGCTTTCCCTCTGTAATGGTTCCTGTTTTATCAAAGACTACCGTATTCACTTTGTGACCAATTTCCAAAGCTTCACCACTCTTGATTAAGATTCCGTGGCTTGCTCCGACACCGGTTCCTACCATAATCGCCGTAGGGGTTGCCAGTCCCAGAGCGCAAGGACAGGCTATGACCAGAATCGCTACAAAAATAGTGAGTGCAAATGCCACATCTTTTCCACCAACGACCATCCATAACAGTGCTGCCACTACTGCAATTATCATAACGGTTGGAACAAAATATCCGGCTACCCGATCGGCCAACTTGGAAATCGGTGCCTTTTTTCCTTGGGCATCTTCCATCATCTTTACGATCTTAGCCAGTGTCGTATCGCTTCCCACGCATGTCACTATCGCCTCCACGGCACCATGATAGTTCATACTGCCGCCAATGAGCCGGTCACCTATATTCTTTTCAACCGGTATACTTTCACCGGTCAGCATCGATTCATCCACACTGCTGTTTCCACTCACTACCGTAGCATCTAAAGGAATGCGGCTTCCCGGTTTAATTAAAATATGTTGTCCGACCATGACATCTGATGTCTGCACTTCCCGCGATTCATGATTTTCATAAACAATCGCAGTATCCGGTGTCAATTCCATCAGCTTTTTAATAGCCTCTGAAGTTTTTCCTTTACTCCTGCTTTCCAGATACTTTCCCAACATGACTAACGTCACCACTACTGCTGCCGATTCGTAATAGAGCGAATGTACGCCTGACGGGTCTGAATATATCTTAATGGTCATCGCCAAACTATAGATAAAAGCACTTCCGGTTCCGATGGCTACCAAAGAATCCATATTGGGATTCCCTTTAAAAAGTGCCCGCAGACCTACCAGATAGAATTTCTTACCGCAAATAAGTACCGGAATCGTCAATAGCAGCTGTGCAAGTGCAAAATGAAGTGGATGCATATGCATGTTAATGAAATCTGGCACCGGCAGTGGAAATGGTACCATATGTCCCATCGCCAGGTAGAGCAGTGGAATCGCAAAGCAAGACGCTGCCATCAATCGTTTTCGTTCTTTCACCAGATGTTCTTCCTGCTTGGCAAAATTTTCTTCTTCATCCGCCATGCGATCCCGTTCCACGGGAACCGGCATCGCAATAAACCCCGCTCTTGTTACTTTATCCATAATAAGCGTCGGATTTACTTTATCTTCATCGTATGAGACAGTCATCTTCCCCGTCGCCAGATTTACACTACACTCTTTCATCCCTTCCAGACGGCGTGTAACACGTTCCACCGCACTGCTGCAGGCAGCACAGGACATACCTTCAATATTATAAACTTCTGTTTTCATCATCCAATCCTCCATATACCCATACCATGTAGGGGTATATTAATCATAGCAAAAAAAGCACATTCTGTCAATGTACTGATTTTGCCTGCTACTTATTTTTTTCATTCTTTGTATATGTATTCGTTTTTCGATTAATGTACTCCGTCTTTGTTTTGGAGTATACGAATTTCTGACTGGAATATAGACTGTAATACCCGGATAAGGTAAAGCTTACCGCAATGATAATTACAAAATATGGCATAGCTGCATATCCGAAAAGTTCAAATCCGATAAGCAGACTGGAAATGGGGCAATTCGTTACACCAACAAATAATGCCAGCATTCCACAGGCTGCCATCAATCCATGCGGCTGCCCGGTCAGCATAGCAAAACTACAGCCAAAGGTAGCGCCAATACAAAGTGTAGGTACAATTTCACCACCCTTAAAACCGGCTTCCAACGTAACTGCCGTGAAAAGTATTTTCCACAGAAATGCCTCATAGCGGACTTCGCCTTCAAAACATGCCTCAATCAGCTGCATACCGCTGCCATTATAATCAATATTTCCTACAATAATCGTGAGTGCAATCACCAGAAGTCCTCCGGCAATCACCCTCTTACCCGGTGTCTGAAAGTATTTTTCATATATATGAGCCGTTCGATGCAGTACTATGCAAAACAATTCAGCAATAAGAGCACAGAGAATCCCCAGTATAATGACAATAATTGCCATTTTGAGACTAAAATCCGGTATGTTTCCAATTAAAAATTTCTCCGGTTGAAGCGCCAGTCTTTTGGCCACGGCTGCACCGATGAACGAGGCGAACACACAGGGTACAAGTGCTGCGTAATACATAACGCCTACACTGATTACCTCCATGGAAAATATAGCCGCAGCCATGGGCGTACCAAATAAAGCGGCAAAGGTACCGCTCATACCGCACATGACCGCAATTTTCTTATCTTTTTCATCCAGTCTCATCAATTTTCCGATTTGATTGCCGATGCTGCCGCCCATCTGAAGCGCAGCGCCCTCCCGTCCGGCCGAACCTCCGGAAATATGGGTCAGAATCGTGCCCAGGAACACAGATGGTGCCATCCCCGGAGAGAGCTCTGCCTCGGTATAGATGGATTCGATGACCATGTTGGTGCCACGGCTTTTATCTTCTTTAAAAACGTGATAGATCCAGACAATTAAAAGACCGGTAAATGGCAGGAAATACAGAGTCCAACGGTTGCTGCGAAAATAGGCCGAAGCCAGGAGGACCGAATGTCCAAAAGCAGCACCAATCAGACCGGTCACAATACCAATCAATGCGGAAATGAAACTCCATTTCAGAAAGTAATGTAAATTCTTTCCAATTGGGGTATTTCTATCAAACTGATACATGTTTATGCCTCATAGATGCTTTTTGATTTTACAAGTTTAGGTCGGTAACCGGCTTCATTCAGCGTTGCAACAATTTTATCTTTATGGTCGGTACCAAAAGCCTCTATGGTAATGCGAAGTTCTACTGCAGCATTGCGGTTAATGCTGATAAACTGGTTGTGTTCCAATTTAATAACATTGCCATGCTCTTCTGCCAGTATTGTAGACACCTTAGCCAGTTCACCGGGCTTATCCGGAAGAAGTACCGAAACCGTAAACACGCGGTCTCTCTGAATCAATCCATGCTGTACAATCGAAGCCATGGTAATGACATCCATATTTCCACCGCTTAAAATAGAAACTATTTTTTTCTTCTGCACATCCAGATGCTTTAATGCCGCTACGGTCAAAAGACCTGAATTTTCCACGACCATCTTGTGATTTTCTACCATATCCAGGAAAGCTACAATCAGTTCTGAATCTTCAATCGTAATAATCTTATCTACATTATTCTGTATGTATGGAAACAATAAGTCCCCGGGAGTCTGCACGGCTGTACCATCAGCAATCGTATTGACGGAAGGAAGAGATACTACCTTTCCGGCCTTTAAAGACTCTTGCATACAGTTAGCACCGGCTGGCTCTACACCGATTATCTTGATCTTGGGATTTAAAAATTTGGCCAGTGTGGCAATTCCCGTACAGAGTCCGCCTCCACCGATGGGTACCAGAATATAGTCTACGGTCGGGAGTTCTTTGATGATCTCCATCGCGATCGTACCCTGTCCGGTTGCCACATCCAGGTCATTAAACGGATGAATAAACGTATAGCCATGTTCTGCTGCCAATTGGTTCGCGTAGCCCAGTGCATCATCGAACACATCTCCAAATAGTACCACTTCCGCTCCGTATCCTCTGGTTCGATTTACCTTCATAAGCGGAGTCGTCGTCGGCATTACGACCGTAGCTTTAATACCCGCCAGTTTCGCTGCATAAGCAACTCCCTGAGCGTGATTGCCGGCCGATGCGGTAATCAATCCTTTTTGCTTCTCTTCTTCTGTCAATGTGCTAATTTTATAAAATGCACCTCTCACTTTATAGGCACCCGTATACTGCATATTTTCAGGTTTGAAATAGACTTTATTTCCTGTCATATTGGAAAAATGTTCACTGTAGACCAATTTTGTTTCCAGTATCACTTTGCTTACGACCTCAGTCGCTTCTTCAAATTTCTCTAATGTAAGTTCTTTAATCATCGTTTTGTCCCCTCCGTTTTGTTAAACAGCGCATTGACAAAATCATCTGCGTCGAATTTTTGTAAATCGTCGATCTGCTCACCAATCCCCACGTATTTGACCGGAATGCCCAGTTCTGACTGAATCGCCACTGCAATTCCGCCTTTGGCCGTTCCATCCAGCTTCGTAAGAATAATACCGGTAATGTTGGCAGCTTCCATAAACTGTTTCGCCTGGGAAAGGGCATTCTGTCCGGTAGTTCCATCTAAGACCACCAGTGTTTCCCGATAAGCATCCGGATATTCATTGTCAATGATCCGGTTGATTTTTTTTAATTCTTCCATTAAGTTTTTCTTATTATGAAGCCGCCCTGCCGTATCACAGATCAGCACATCTGCATGTCTGGCCTTTGCCGCCGCGATGGCATCATAGATAACGGCTGCCGGGTCGGAACCTTCTTTTTGTGCGATAATCTCTACAGAAGCTCGATTTGCCCATTCGGTAAGCTGTTCGATCGCAGCGGCACGAAATGTATCAGCAGCGGCTAAAACAACCTTTTTACCACTGTCCTTTAACTGCCCGGCCAGTTTTCCCACCGATGTGGTCTTCCCGACTCCATTTACCCCAATTACAAGTACAATTGATTTTCTGTTTTCAAACTCATAGGCGTTCTCGCCCAGATCCATCTGACTTTTGATGCTCTCAATCAGAAGCTCTTTGCACTCAGCGGGATCTTTAATATGTTTTTCTTTCACTTTTCTGCGAAGGTCTTCCACAATGGAGGTCGTGGTTTGAATTCCCAAATCTCCCATAATCAGAGTTTCTTCTATTTCTTCATAAAAATCATCGTCAATGGCTGAAAATCCACTGAAAATCGAATCGATTCCGGATACGATAGAACTGCGTGTCTTTGCCAGCCCCTCTACCAGTCGGCTGAAAAATCCTTTTTTACCTTCACTCATTCCGTAGTCCTCCTACTTATATTGGTTTATTGTTAATTCAGTTCACTCTCGATTAAATTGACCGATACCAGAGTGGAGACACCTTTCTCCTGCATCGTGATCCCATAGAGCCTGTCTGAAGCGATCATGGTGCCCCTGCGGTGCGTGATGACAATGAACTGGGTGTATTTAGTCAGCTTGTGAAGATAACCGGCAAAACGGTCTACATTTGAATCATCCAGAGCCGCCTCAATCTCATCTAAGAGGCAAAACGGAGATGGCTTGAGATTCTGAATGGCAAAAAGAAGTGCAATTGCGGTCAAGGCTTTTTCACCACCTGAGAGCTGCATCATATTTTGTAGTTTTTTACCCGGCGGCTGAGAGATAATCTGAATCCCCGCTTCCAGAACGTCTTCATCTTCCATGAGTTCCAGGCTGCCGTGACCTCCACCAAATAACTCGCGAAATACTTTGTCAAATTCCCGACTGATTTCCTTGAACTTTTCGCTGAACTGCCTGCGCATTCCGATATCCAGTTCTTCGATGATTTTAAGAAGTGTTTCTCCTGCGGTCACCAGATCTTCATGCTGCGTCTTCATAAAAATATAACGTTCTGACACTTCTTTGTAATCTTCAATGGCGTTGACATTGACATTGCCCAGAGCACGAATCTTATTTTTGCGTTCTTCTACCTGCTTTTTCATCGAAGGAATCGAATCACAAGACTCATCTTTTAATGTTTCGGCTCCGGAATACGTAAGTTCGTACTCTGTCCACATATAAGCAGTCTGTTCTTCCAAACGTTCCGAAAGCTTTTCTTTTTGATTTTGCAGTCGGAATAAATCCTTATCCAGATGATTCCTTCGTTGGGACAGTTCTTCCTGTTTTTCAAAAAAGGATTTTTGCTGACGGGCACGTTCTTCCTTATCTTTTTGCTTTTCAATAACGGAATTTTCCCAAGCTGTGCTCTCTTTCCCGACCTCTTCGATCTGCCTTCTTATCCCTTCAATCAAGGCAAGTTTATCAGATATGGCCTGACCACTATTTTCAAAAAGTGTATTCCGCTCTTCTTCCAACTTTTCCGTTTCTAAAATAATACGTTTAATATTCTCTTCTATAAAGTTATCCTTTTGTTTTACACCTGCCGCTTCCAGTTGAACGGAGGAAAGAGTCAGAGCACACGTTTCACGTTGGTTCTTTAATTCTTCCAATTCCCTACTGTATGTATCGATCTCTTGATTTTTTAATGTGCTTACTTCTTCCAGTTTCTCTGTTTCAAGGTTCAAAAGAGCCTGATTGCTCCTGATTTCTTTCATTTGTACTTCCAGTTCCCTGTTTTCCAACGTTAAATCAGTCGAAGAATCTGCGATTTCTTGTTTTTTTCCTTCAAATTGAGAAATATTCATTCTGGAAGTATTCTGTGCCAAACTAATCTCCTGTTTTTTTACTTTGGCTGCAGCAAGGGCTGTTTTAGTCTCTGTAAGAAGTTCTTCCGCTTGAGCAAAATCCTTTTGAATTTGTTCGACGGAGCGCAGTGCTTTCTCACACAGAGCTTCCAGTTCTTCAATCTCTCTTTTTCTTCCCAGAAGATTGCTGCTGTTTTTAAATGCGCCTCCGGTCATAGAGCCGCCGGCACTCAAAAGCTCTCCCTCTAATGTGACAATTCTCAACGTATGTTTGTACTTTTTCGCCAATGCAATGGCGTGGTCAATCTGATCGACTACAAGCACCCGGCCCAGGAGATATTTTGCCAGTCCCTCATATTCTTTTCCCACAATTGCCAGATCACTGGCCAGTCCCAGAACTCCGGTTTCCTTTAATGCCTGTTCTTGAGAAAAACCATTTTTATTTCCTATACTGGACAGTGGTAAAAAGGTAGCGCGGCCATATCGATTCTTTTTAAGATATTCAATCAGCTGCTTGGCCGTTTGCTCCGAATCCGTTACTACATTCTGTATGCTGCCCCCCAGAGCGGTTTCAATCGCTACTTCATACTCCTTTGATGTGGAAATAATATCAGCTACAACGCCATGGATCCCATAGATCCGGTCTCTCGCTTCCATCACACGGCGGATGCTTCCACCATATCCATCATAGCGTTCAGCCATATTTCTCAATGATTCCAGTTTCGTATAGTTGGTGTGGTATTCCTGCTGTTTATCATTTAGTTTTTTATTTAAGTGCTTTATTGCCTCTTCCGTTTCAGAAAAAGTCGTTTCTAAGTTTTCTTCCTGCCCGGACAATTCTGCTAATTGTGTTTCAATATAGGAAAGATTGACATGCTCCGCTTTTACCTGTTCCTCTTGTATCGATTCATCACTTTTGAATTTTAAAAGTTTTTGGCAGACTTCCGAACGGCGGACATCCACCTGTTCCAACATCGTCACATATCGCTGACATTTTGCCGCAAGAGATGCTTTCTCGTTGAGGGTTTCGATAATTACTGTTTTGCACGCTTCGATTGAATCCTCTAGGAAGTTCAGCCTTATGTCTTTCGAGGTCAAATCCTCTTCCGCTGCCTTTAATCGAGTCAGAACTTCTTCCACCTGCATCGATAATGCAGCTCGTTCCTGTTCATAAGCCTCTCTCTGATCTTGCTTCTCCAGCGTTTGTGCATCGATGGTATCCATGCGGCTTTTGATATGTTCCGCATTCATCTTCTCTGTATTGATTTGCTCATTCAGAACATTAATTTGTCCTTCTAATGTCCCTTTTAAAAGACCGGATTGGCTGATTTTCTCTCGCTCGTTTGTGATCAATTCATCCAAGGCTGCAATCCGTTCGCCCAATTCATCATATTCGGTTCTAAGAGTTTCGGATTCTTGATTCACCGATTCTAAGTCTCCGGAGAGGATGGTCTCTTTGACCCCCAGTTCTTTTAACTGTGTTTTTACCGATGACGTCTCCATCAGAAATAAATTGACATCTAATTTCTTTAATTCTTCCCTCAGCTGCAGATAAACTTTCGCGGTCTCTGATTGCTTTTCCAAAGGGCCTACCTGTTTTTCCAACTCCGAAAGAATATCGGATGCACGGAGCAGATTTTGCTTCTCATCTTCCAATTTTTTCTGGGCAATTAATTTTCTTCTTTTAAATTTTACAATTCCGGCTGCCTCGTCGAACAGTTCTCGACGTTCTTCCGGTTTGCCGCTTAGGATCCGATCAATCTGCCCTTGTCCAATAATTGAATATCCTTCTTTACCGATACCGGTGTCATAAAAAAGTTCATTAATATCTTTCAAACGGCAAGGACTTCCATTAATCATGTATTCACTTTCTCCAGAGCGGTAAAGTCTTCTGGAGATAATCAGTTCTTCAAATTCAATAGACAACTGATGGTCTGAATTATCCAGCGTAATAGCAACATAAGCAAACCCCTGTGGCTTTCTGGTCTCCGTGCCGGAAAAGATAACATCCTGCATCGAACCGCCTCGCAGTTGTTTAATTCTCTGTTCTCCCAGAACCCAGCGCACCGCATCCGCTACATTACTTTTTCCGCTTCCATTCGGTCCTACGATTCCCGTGATTCCATTATGAAACTCAAACAGAATTTTATTGGCAAATGATTTGAACCCCTGTATTTCAATACTTTTTAAATACATACTTCACCTATTATTCTCTGATTTTTAGAATTCCGTTGTACGCCGCCAACTGTTCTGCCGCTTTTTTAGTACGTCCTGCGCCACGTCCGATCTCTTTTTCCCCGATTCGTGCCGCTACTTCAAAGTTTTTATTGTGATCCGGTCCTTCTTCTTTTAATAACTGATAATTTAAAATCTCCTCGTATTGACCTTGCACGATTTCCTGCAAGATAGTCTTGCTATCATAAAAGAGCTTTTTGTGCTCCATATCATTTAAAATAAAACGATGAATGAACTCTTTTGCATTAGCAAAACCACCATCCAGATAAATAGCTCCGATTAACGCTTCCATCGCATCTGAAACGATTGAATTCCGTTCTCTTCCTCCTGTGATTTCTTCTCCTTTTCCAAGAAGTAAAAAACTACCCAGCTTTAAGTCAGCTGCACAATATGCCAAGGTAGGTTCACATACTAAGCTGGCACGGATTTTTGTGAGATCGCCCTCCGGTATATCTGAAAACTTGTGAAATAAAAAATCACTGGAGACAATTTCTAATACCGCATCTCCCAAAAACTCCAATCTTTCATTACATTCGGATTTACTCATATGCTGCTCATTGGCATAAGAACTATGAGTAAGTGATTGTCTGAATAATGATTCATTTTTAAACTTATAATTGATTTTCTCTTCCAATTCCAATAATTTCTTCTCCATCGGTACTCCTTTCCTGACTAATATAGGATGGAGCAGCTCCGGTATCGGGGCTGCTCCGCAATCCGCTATTAATTTAGTGCGTTTTTTATCTGCTCTATGGCATCGCCTACGGTTAAAATCTTTTCAGCTGCTTCGGTTGGAATTTCAATATCGAATTCTTCTTCAATTCCCATAATAATTTGGAAAATATCAAGTGAATCTGCACCTAAATCATCCACGAACGTGCTGTTCATTCCAATTTCTCCTGCCTCGATGTTTAATACTTCCGCAATAATACCTTGTAATTTTTCGAATTCCATAAGATTTTTCCTCTCTCACTACTTTTATTTTATTTGTTTTTATTTTCCGATTCAAAAAGACTTTCCTTAATTCTTTCATTGATTCTTTGCTCTTTAAACGCAACACATTGAATGATTGAATTACAAATCTCGGTACGTTTGGAATTGCCATGGGTCTTTACTACTAACCCGGATAATCCCAGAAGCGGTGCGCCTCCATATTGATTGGAATCAAATGATTTTAATGTTTCTTTTAAAGCGGGTTTTACTAGCAATGCACCAATTTTAGAACGAAAGGTTGCCATCATTCCTGTCTTTATCCTGGTAAGGAGCATATCACCCACGCCTTCATAAAGTTTTAGAATAACATTACCTACAAATGCCTCGGTTACTATAACATCGGCTCCACCATGGGGAATTTCTCTGGCTTCTATACTTCCGATAAAGTTAATATCGCTGCATTCTTTTAACAGTGGAAATGTCTCTTTTACAAGAGCATTACCTTTTTCTTCTTCTGCTCCTATATTGACAATAGCAACCCGTGGGTTTTTAATTCCCATAATATGTTCCATATAGATGGATCCCATCTTTGCAAATTGAACAAGATGTGATGGTCTTGCATCTACATTCGCCCCACAGTCAATCAGCAGTGACACACCTTTTTCAGTAGGGATGAGCGGAGCTAACGGCGGTCGTTCTACCCCTTTGACTCTGCCTACAATTACCTGACCACCTACTAAAATAGCGCCTGAGCTTCCGGCTGATACCAGCGCATCGGCCTCTCCATGGCGAACCAGATTCATCCCTACCACAATGGAAGAATCTTTTTTCTTTCTGATTGCGTTGACCGGTGCTTCTTCTGTCTCTATGACTTCCGTTGCATTCACAACTTCTATCTGTTCTGTATTATATCTATGCTTCTTAAGCTCTGATGATACAGCATCTTCTCGTCCTATTAAAAGAACCGTGATATCTTTTCTTTTATTAACAGCCATAACGGCACCGGCAATAATTTCATCGGGCGCATGATCACCGCCCATCGCATCTACTGCCACTCTTATCATAGTCAATTCTCCTTTGCGATACAACCTATAAAATAATATACTAAATATCATTCTATAAATCAACCGAATTTTTGCTCTTTATGCAATCTTTATCATATAATCTTTGATTTCATTCATTACACGCCTCTAAAAGGCAATTATAACTTCTTTCGCCAATTCAAACAACACAAAAAACGAGGTCTCTGCAGAAACCTCGTTTTTTGTGTTGTTACACATGAATCAATAAAGACCTGAATTAGTCTTCAACTTTAATGATCTCTTTTTTGTTATAAGAGCCACAAGCTTTGCAAACTCTATGAGGCATCATTAAAGCGCCGCATTTGCTGCATTTAACTAAGTTTGGAGCACTCATCTTCCAGTTAGCTCTACGGCTATCTCTTCTTGCTTTTGAAGATTTATTCTTTGGGCAGATAGACATGGTTACACCTCCTTAAATTCTTTAAAAATATCTTGGATAACTGACATCCGTGGATCAAACGAACTAGTATCACAGGCACAAGTCCCATGATTGAGATTTGTTCCACATCTATTGCAAATCCCTTTACAGTTTTCACTGCACAGGACCCTCATAGGTAAACTCTGTAGCAATTCGCTATAAACCAACTGATCTACATCCAGATTATAACCGTTTAAATAAAATTCTTTATCTAAAATATCTTCCTTATCGGCATCATGATCTTTCAGTTCTAATTCTCTGGTCAGATCTAATTCGCAGATATAAGGCACCGGTTCCAGGCATCTGGCGCATGGAATCTCCACTGTGACAGATGTGCTGCCTTCAATGAAAAACTTCTTAGCACCCGTACTTGCCATCGTGAGCTCAAACGGTTCTTGTTTGATGATATCATAAGTTTCACCGTTAAACTTAACAACAGACAAATCAACGTCTACTTTATAAACCTTTTTCCTGCCTTCACAGGTAGAAAGTTCAGATAAATTAATCAGCATATTAATCTCCTAATACGCACTAGGATATTATACCCAGTGCTATTCCTTTTGTCAATGATTATTTTGTTTATTTAACCAATGCCAAAGTTTCTCTGGCAATTGCCAGTTCTTCGTTCGTTGGAACAATAAGAACTTTAACTTTTGAAGCCGGTGTAGAAATAATCCGCTCTACGCCTCTTACATTATTCAATGTTTCATCAATCTCAACACCCAGATAAGTCAAATTCTTGCAGACATCTCTTCTCATATCTACATTATTCTCACCAATACCTGCGGTAAAGACAATTGCATCTACCCCATTCATCGCAGCTGCATAAGCACCGATGTATTTGATGACTCTGTAATTGAAGATGTCCATCGCTCTCTGTGCTTTCTTATCTCCTGCTGCCGCTGCATCTTCCAAATCACGGGAATCACTGGAAAGCTGTGAAATACCTAACATACCGGATTTCTTGTTGAGCACATCCATAATTCCATCGATGTCCAGATTCTCTTTTTTAGCAACAAATTCCATAATAGCCGGATCAATATCACCGGAGCGGGTTCCCATCAATAAACCTTCCAAAGGAGTAAGACCCATGCTGGTGTCAAATGATTTGCCATTTTTAACTGCACAAAGGCTGGCGCCGTTACCCAGATGACATACGATTGTCTTTAAGGAATCGTATGGCTGTCCAAGGATTTCAGCCGTTCTCTTCGATACAAATCCATGGGAAGTACCGTGGAAACCGTATCTTCTCACTTTGTATTTTTCATAATATTCATAAGGAAGTCCATAGATATAGGATGTGTCAGGCATCGTCTGGTGGAATGCGGTATCAAATACGGCTACCATCGGTACGCCCGGCATCAGTTCCTCACATGCGCGGATTCCAATAAGGTTAGCAGGGTTATGAAGTGGTGCCAAATCGTTGCACTCTTCGATTGCCTTGATTGATTCTGCTGTAACAAGACAGGAGGAAGTAAAGTTTTCTCCACCGTGAACCACACGATGACCTACTGCATTTACTTCATCCAGACTCTTAATAACGCCTGTTTTATCATTCGTAAGAGCTTTGAGAACTAACTTAATCGCTTCGGTATGAGTTGGCATAGCAACATCATTCTTCTCTTTTTCTCCGCCCTCCGGCTGATATGTGATTCGTCCGTCAATTCCGATTCTTTCGCAAAGTCCTTTTGCAAGAACCTCTTCTGTAAGAGAATTGATCAGCTGGTATTTTAATGATGAACTGCCACAGTTAATAACTAAAGTATTCATGTTTTTATTCCTCTCGCTTTTCCTTTTTTATGATACTGCCTATACCATCTGAGCCTGTACCGCGGTAAGTGCTACTACACCCACGATATCAGTTGCAGAACAGCCACGGGATAAATCGTTGACCGGTCTGGCGATTCCCTGAAGCATCGGGCCGTAAGCTTCTGCTTTTGCTAATCTCTGAACTAATTTATATCCAATATTACCACAATCCAAGTTAGGGAAGATCAAAACATTTGCATAACCGGCTACGGTACTGCCTTTTGCTTTGGACTTGGCAATCTCGGGCACAAGTGCTGCATCTAACTGAAGTTCTCCATCTAATTCCAATTGTGGATATTTCTCATGGGCAATCTCGGTTGCTCTCACTACTTTGTCAACCAGTGCGTGATGAGCACTGCCTTTTGTAGAATGAGAAAGCATAGCAATAATTGGTTTTTCACCAACCAACGCGCGGAAGCTCTTTGCACTGGTGTCAGCAATCGCTGCCAGTTCTTCTGCTGTTGGATCCTGATTCAGACCACAGTCACCAAATAAGAAGGTGCCATTAAATCCATATTCGCAGTTAGGTACATCCATAATAAAGAAAGCCGAAACAAGTTCTGTACCCGGAGCGGTCTTAAGAATCTGAAGTGCCGGACGAAGGGTATCTGCTGTTGCATGGCAAGCGCCTGCCACGAGACCATCCGCATCTTTTTCTTTCACCATCATAACACCATAAGTGATATAATCCTCTTTTAAAATCTCTTGAGCTTTCTCCAGTGTCATGCCTTTATTCTTTCTAAGTTCAAATAAAGTCTGTGCATAATGATCAAAATTAGCATCCGTATCCGGATCTACCACAGTAATACCTGTTAAATCTACTTCCAACCATGCAGCTCCGTCTAAAATCTTCTCTTCTTTGCCAATCATAATTAAATCAGCAGTGCCTTCCTGCATGATCTGTGCAGCTGCAATAAGAGTTCTTTTATCTTTGCTTTCAGGTAACACAATCGTCTGTTTGTCCTGCTTTGCCTGTTCTTTCATCAAATCAATAAATGCCATAATCTAAAACCCCTTTCATGAATGAGTATATCATGTGTATATACGTTGAACTACATTATATACTACTTGTTTATTGTATACAAGCAGTTATATGCCTTTTTCTGTTAAATATTTTTTTAACAGGTTCGTTTCTTTTTTAACTCTTTACGAAGTAGCTTTTTCTATATATACTATAGGATAAAGATTGTAACTGTTCAAAGGGGGCATATTGTGAAAATTACCGGTCTTATTACTGAATATAATCCATTTCATAATGGACATCTTTACCATATAGAAAAATCCAAAGAGGAAACCGGCGCCGATTACTGTATTGCACTGATGAGCGGCAGTTTTGTTCAGCGCGGTGCCCCTGCCGTCTATGATAAATACATCCGCACTTCGATGGCTTTACAATCCGGTGCCGATCTGGTCATAGAGATGCCGGTTGCCTTCTCCACTGCCTCTGCCAAAGAGTTTTCGACCTATGCCATTGCTCTGTTTACTGCCTTAGGAGCCGTCGATTCGGTTTGTTTTGGCAGTGAATGTGGTTTGATTGAACCACTGAAAAATATGGCACATTTTCTTCTTCATGAACCGGCAGAATACTCACTGCTTTTAAAAAACTTATTAAAAAATGGCATGACCTTCCCGGAAGCCAGAAATAAAGCACTTTTATCCTATCCGGAATCAACTTATTCGGAGTTTCTTAACGCTCCCAATAACATCCTGGGAATCGAATACTGCAAAGCGGCGGAAGAACGTTCCAGTCCACTTTCACTCTATACGATCAAACGCCAAGGGAATGATTACCACAGTTGTTCTACCGAAGGCACATTGGGATCAGCAACGGCAATCAGAGAAGTCCTGTTACAAAAACAGGAGCGCTCCATTATAAAGCCATTGGTACCTGCCGGTGTATTCAAACAAATCGAACAGGAAATACCCGTTTTTTTAAATGATTTCTCTTCTATGTTAAATTACCGGATATGGATGGAACCAGTCACCGACAGCATTGCCGATATGACCTCCGAGTTGGCATCACGGATTCAAAAAGATGCATGGGCATGCAGTACATTTGAAGAACGGATTCAAACTGTAAAAAGCCGGCAGATCACTTATACCAGAGTCAGTCGTGCACTGCTCCATCTGCTTCTCAATATCCATTCCGCAGAAATTGATTCGTTCAAAGGAATCGGTTACGCTCCCTACGCACGAATACTGGGATTTAAAAAAGGGGCAGAACCTTTGCTTGCGAAGCTGAAAGCTGAGAGTTCGATTCCGCTTATCACCAAACTGGCAGATGCATCCGATTCTCTGTCTACCGATGCCCTTATGA
Source organism: Clostridium sp. (assembly GCA_036634775.1). Taxonomy (GTDB): domain Bacteria; phylum Bacillota; class Clostridia; order Lachnospirales; family Lachnospiraceae; genus Otoolea. Next base: position 45,950 of record JAVWRQ010000003.1, on the reverse strand, counting down.
TGCTGAATCAGGAAATCTCTGCATCGCACCTTTATCAGATCATTCGAGCAAAAAAAGGCGGTGCATTCAAGAATGAATACACACAGCCTATTTTAATCATTTAACATATATAATTTAGCATATATAATTTAGCATCTATGATTGGTTGCCTTCATGCAGAAGTTTATAAAGCGTTGGCTCTACTCCCAGTTCCCGAATCATATGTTCCAGTGCTTCTCCGTCTTTTTTACGTCCCTGCTTCACTGCACGGATCATGATATTCTTCGGTGTATGCTCCATGTCAATGAATTCCAGAATCTGGGTGCGGTAACCGGCCTGCTCTAGAAGTTCTGCTCTGATTCCATCCGTCAGTAAAGCGGAAATCCGTTCTTTTAAAAGACCATATTGTAAGATCGGTTTAAGTAATTCATTGGAAATCTGGGCATTTAATTCATGCTGGCAGCAGGGAACCGAAAGAATGACCTCTGCTCCCCACCGAATCGCCTTCTCTATGGCATAGTCCGTGGCTGTGTCACAGGCATGAAGCGTAACCACCATATCCACATGAGTGACCCCTTCATAACCGGCAATATCCCCATGATAAAAGTGAAGATTTTCAAAACCGAACGTTTCACTGAGTTTGTTGCAAAACGTAATCACATCTTTCTTCAGATCTAATCCCACCACCTGAATCGGATAACCTTTTAACTCTTTAAGATAATAATACATCGCAAACGTAAGATATGATTTTCCGCAGCCAAAATCAATGATCGTAGTTTCTTTATTCTTATCCAATCTGGGAAGAACATCTTCTATGAATTCCAGGAAGCGATTAATCTGACGAAATTTATCATACTTGGCTTTTACTACCATCCCCTCAGAAGTCATAACTCCCAAATCCACCAGAAATGGAACCGGTATTCCCTCTTCCAATATATATTGTTTCTTACGATTATGTCCAAAAAGAATATTAGTTGCTTCTCCGACTATTTTCTTCTTCTCTTTTATCGTTACCGTTCCTTTTTTACTGATCAGTAGATTCAAAGTTCCCTGCATCGAAGTCAATTCTGCATTGCGGTAAAGATGTTCCAACTGATTCATCACATAAAGAATCGCTTCGTCTTTTTCCAGATTTTTATGAAATGCCTGTTTCTCTGTAAATTCTTCCACCTGAAATTTAATGGCATCTTTAAGAAGCACAGGACGTATCACCATCTTGATAAAATCATCCTTTACTCTGGGATTGCTGCAGATCATTCGTTCCAGATGCTCATTAAAAAAACAATCTAGTTTTTCTTTTATTTCATCTTGTTTATCCGGCATAATCCCTCCGCTGCGCTTTGGTCTCTATGGTTTCTTAGTTCTTAAAGCTGTGTACCGGTGCCGGAATGCGTCCGGTTCGTTCAACAAATGCATCACAGGAAAAACGATTGACCGGTATAATGGGCGCATAGCCCAAAAGTCCGCCAAACTGAGCCGTATCTCCTACCTTTTTCCCTATGACCGGAATCAGACGAACCGCTGTCGTCTTCTGATTAATCATACCAATGGCAGCTTCATCTGCTATAATTCCGGCAATTGTCGTGGCTTTTGTATCTCCCGGAATGGCAATCATATCCAGTCCGACCGAGCACACGCAAGTCATCGCTTCTAATTTTTCCAGTGTCAGTGCACCATCTAATACTGCGTTGATCATCCCCTGATCCTCACTGACCGGGATAAATGCACCACTTAGACCACCCACATAAGACGATGCCATGATTCCGCCTTTTTTTACCTGATCGTTCAAAAGTGCGAGTGCTGCTGTAGTTCCCGGCGCGCCGCACCGTTCCAAACCAATCTCTTCCAGAATTTCAGCCACACTGTCTCCAATCTCAGGCGTAGGTGCCAAAGAAAGATCAATAATACCAAATGGTACGCCCAGACGTCTAGATGCTTCCTGAGCCACCAGCTGTCCCACACGGGTAATCTTAAATGCCGTCTTTTTTATCGTTTCGCAGAGAACTTCAAAGCTCTCCCCTCTCACCTTTTCCAGTGCGGTCTTTACGACACCGGGACCACTGACGCCCACATTAATCACTGCATCTGCCTCAGTGACTCCGTGAAATGCTCCCGCCATAAATGGATTGTCATCCGGTGCATTACAGAATACAACCAGTTTAGCACATCCCAGTGAATCTATCTCTTTTGTTTCCATCGCTGTCTCAACTACGATTTCTCCCATCAAACGCACGGCATCCATGTTTAAACCGCACTTTGTAGAGGCTACATTCACGGAACTGCACACCCGATCCGTACAGGCCAATGCCTGAGGAATCGAGCGAATCAGACGTTCATCTGCGGTGGTCATTCCCTTGGATACAAGTGCCGAATATCCGCCGATAAAATTCACACCCACCTCTTTTGCTGCCCGATCCAGACATTTTGCTATTTCCACAAAATCTTTGGACGATTTGCAGGCACTCCCGCCTATGAGGGCAATCGGAGTAACAGAGATACGTTTGTTAACGATAGGCACGCCAAATTCTCTTCCGATACTGTCACCCGTGGTGACCAGATCTTTTGCATATGATATAATTTTATCGTAAATTTTTTTATTGAGTTGTTCCAAATCACTGTCAATACAATCTAACAGGCTGATTCCCATCGTAATCGTTCTGACATCCAGATTCTCATGAGCAACCATATTATTTGTTTCATTGACTTCAAACATATTAATCATATTGTTCATCCCATCCTTTCCCACATCAGATACGGTGCATACTGGTGAAGATTTCTTCTCTCTGGCAGTGAATCGTAACACCTATCTCTTCGCCTGTTTTTTCCAGTTCTTTTGCAATGGTGTCAAACGGCTTTGTAGATTTGGAAATGTCTACAATCATCATCATGTTAAAATAGTCCTTTAAAATGGTCTGTGTAATATCCAAAATATCGATATTGTTTTCCGCCAGATAAGCACATGATTTTGCTACAATTCCTACTTTGTTAACTCCGACAATCGTAATAATGATTTTGTTCATATTGAATCCTCACTTTCTGTTTTATCTCTTATCTTTTATATGGTAACAATCGGAGAGATACTCTCTCGTTTTGCAACTGTAATTTGAAAATCAGATGCCCTATAGGGGGTATCACTGTCTGTTATTTCTAAACGTACGGTCTCATAAGCCAGTTCTTCGTAATTATTTTCTTTTGAAAGATGCCCAAGGAAAATGTGTTTTAAATTATCATGAAGAATACAGCTTAACAGTCTCCCCGCATTTTCATTGGACAGATGTCCGTGGTCGCTGAGGATTCTTTTTTTCAGATAATAAGGATAAGCTCCTGCTTCCAGCATCCTCACGTCATGATTGGCTTCCAAAAGAATCGCATCCAAGCCTTGGAGATGATCGATGATATATTGAGAATAATGTCCCATATCGGTGGCAACTGCCACGGATTTTTTCCCATGCTGCACCCGGTAAGCGATGGGATTCGCAGCATCATGATCCACCATAAATGGCATGACGGTCAGATCCCCCACCATAAAATCGACATCGTGGCAGATAGGATGAAGCAGTTCCGAAGGATAATCTCCTAAACTTTTAATGTTTCTTATCTCTTCCAACGTCTCCTTCGTACTATAAATGGGCACACCATACTTACGGGCTAAGACCCCCAGTCCTTTAATATGATCGGAATGTTCATGAGTAATGAGAATCCCATTTAATTCATTTCCCTCAATGCCCAATTCATTCAGTCCCAGTTGAATCCGCTTATTGCTGATACCCGCGTCTATCAAAATATGGGTATTGTCACTTCCTATGTAAATACAGTTCCCGCTGCTTCCGCTCGCGATACTAACCATCCGCATCTTATTTTATTCCTCTTTCAGTATTTTCTGAAGCTGGGCACGAATCGCTTCCACGGTTCCGTTATTATCTATAATACGATTGGCCATAGCACGAAATTCTTCTTCTGATGCCTGGTTTTCCATAATCTGTAGGCACTTTTCTCTGGTGTAGTTACGGCCGGTCATCAAACGGCTGATTCGGCGTTCTACCGATGCGTAAACATACCAGATCTCATCAAACATGGTATTGTGTTCTTCATCAAAAAGTGCCGCCTCTACTACTACCAGATTCTTGTCCGAATGATTGATTGCATAGGTGATTTCTTTCCAGGCCATCGGATGAATCACACGATTCATGATCGCAACCGATGACTTATCTTTGAAAATCAATTCAGCCAGTTTATGATTGTCAATACTTCGGTCTGCGTTTAAGAAAGAAGTTCCAAGAAGTTCTACCACGCGAAGATATCCTTTTTTTCCGGGTTCCATCAGTTGGTGAGCAACCTGATCGGCTATGATGATTTCAGCATTAAATTCTTCCTTTAAAATCTTAAGAACTTCGCTTTTACCGGAACCGACACCACCGGTAATACTGATCACTTTATTTGGTTTCAAACCAGGAATCCCCCACTTTCATATCTATTTCCAGTGCCACCGACAAGTCCGCTGCTGCCTTCATCTCTTCGGATAAAATCTGTTTTACCGATTCCAGTTCTTCTTTCCATGTTTCAATCAAAAGCTCATCATGAACCTGGAGTACCAGTTTAGATTTTAAATGTTCTCTCCTAAGACGTGCATCCACACGAATCATCGCAATCTTCATAATATCGGCTGCCGTTCCCTGTATAGGCGAGTTCATCGCCACACGTTCGCCAAATGAACGCTGCATAAAGTTAGTAGAGCGAAGTTCCGGAATCGGTCTTCTTCTGCCAAACATAGTTGTCACATAGCCCTGTTCTTTTCCCTCTTCCACCAGACTGTCTAAGAACTTTTTCACGTCCGGATAAGTCTCAAAATAACGGTTAATGTATTCCAGAGCTTCTTTTCTGGATATACTCAGTCCTTCACTTAATCCAAATGCACTAATTCCATATACAATACCAAAATTGACTGCTTTGGCGTTTCTTCGCTGGAGAGGAGTGACTTCATCCAGTGGAATATGAAACACCTCCGATGCCGTGATTGCATGAATATCTTCGGCTTTTCTGTAAGCCTCGATCAGCCGTTCATCACCGGACATATGTGCCAGCACCCGAAGTTCAATCTGAGAATAATCGGCATCTACAAATACACATCCATCCTGAGGAACGAATACTTTTCGAATCTCCCGTCCCAGTTCCATACGAACCGGAATATTCTGTAAATTCGGCTCGGTGCTGCTGATTCTACCGGTAGCCGTGATCGTCTGATTAAAGGTTCCATGAATCCGACCATCGTCTCTGATACAGGAGGCTAATCCATCGGCATAGGTGGATTTTAATTTAGTCAATTGACGATAATCCAAGATTTCCTGTACGACCGGATATTCCGGAGCCAATTTTTCTAATACATCGGCAGCGGTAGAGTAACCGGTCTTTGTCTTTTTTCCAAAAGGAAATTGTAATTTTTCAAATAATATCTCGCCCAGTTGTTTAGGGGAATTGATATTAAATTCACATCCTGTACCACTGTAAATATTCTTCTCCAGTTGTTTGATCTGTACCTGCAGCTTCTCGCCATAGGTATTCAGTTCCTCTTTCTGCACACAGATTCCGGCTTGTTCCATATGATAAAGGCTGTAGATGACAGGCATCTCTATATCAAAAAATAGGTCTTTCATTCCGGTCTCTGTCAGTTTTTCGACAAGTGCCGTCATGGACTTCCATACGACATATCCCATATAGCAGATGCAGGTCTCAGCTTGTTTCGGATGAGTATCCAGAGCCACCGTCATGGAATGTTTGGAAATCAGATCCTGTCTGGATGGCACGGTCAGGTTCAGGTAGTCTCTGGCTAAATCATCGTAATCATAGGTATCTTTCAGTGGATTCAGAAGATATCCTGCCACACCGGCATCAAAGATCGGTTCATCTTCATTTAAATCCAGATAAGGCAGTTGTTCCTTTAAATTAAGCATGCTCACACCGGTAGAATGCTTGCATAAATAGGTTAACTTATCACGCAGATATCCCTCTGTTATAAATCCACCAACCGGAATACTGTATATATTCTTCTCGCCAAAACATAAAGCCAGTGCCACTGCTTTCTTATCTTCTATAATCAGTCCGGCTCCTACTTCTTTCACAGATGCTTTAGCAAATAGCTGCTCTGCTTCTCCCAAATCAGTAATTGTTTTAAAATACTCTTCTACTTTACCTACCGAAAATGCACCTGAATCAAATTTCTGTAAGATAGATTTGAATTCCAGTTGTTTCATGAACTGGTAGGCTTCCGGTGTATAAAGATTGGCAATTTCAGAATCTTTATAAGAAAATTCGATATCACAAGTTGTACAGATGGTTGCCAGTTCTTTACTCATCTGTGCCATATCATAGTGTTCCCGCAGTGTTTTCTGTGCTCTGGGCGGTGTCACTTCATCAATATGAGCATAGGCATTCTCAATTGTGCCGTATTTGACAATTAAGGCAGTTGCCGTCTTTTCCCCAATCGACGGTACTCCCGGAATATTATCCGAGGCATCCCCCATCAGCGCTTTTACATCAATAAATTCAATCGGTGTAACCTGATATTCTCTCAGCACATCTTCGGCGTAATAATCTTTGATCTCGGTACCGCCTTTGGATGTTTTAGGCATTCTGATTTTGATTTTATCATCGCATAACTGTAATAGATCACGGTCTCCCGACACGACCGATACCGCAATCCCTTCCCCGCCACAGCGTTTTGCCAACGTGCCCAAGATGTCATCTGCTTCGTATCCTGATTTTGTCAAAATCGGAATCCCCATAGAGACCAGCACTTCTTTGATCACGGGAACCTGTTCATGCAGTTCTGCCGGCATCGGTTTTCTCGTTCCTTTATACTCCGAAAACATCTTATGACGAAAGGTCGGATCTTTTAAATCAAACGCTACCGCCAGATGATCCGCCTGTTCTTCTTCAATGGTGCGAAACATAATATTCAAAAAACCATAAATAGCATTCGTATGAAGACCTTTTGAATTCGTAAGTTCCGGGACACCATAAAATGCCCGGTTTAAAAGACTGTGACCATCTATTAAAATCAATTTTTCCATTTACTGTCTCCCCTTCTTTTAAAATAACCAAATTCGAAACTGTAATGCAACGATAACGATCAGTGTCATAGATGCCAGTGTAGTAACTGCATATTTTAAAATTCGAAGTCCCCACATGCGGCTGACTCTTCCGTAAGACTCTTCTATCTTTCGTTCTAAGGATCCGGCGATGTCAAATGTACCGGATCCATGATCCAGTTGTTTTAATCCCACATCTACCATAAAGTAGATTTCCAGTTCTTCCTGGCAGTCTTTACACGCTTCTAAATGATTCAAAAATGTCTCTATTTCGTCTCCTGTAAGTTCATCATTAATATAAGGTGTTACCATTCTCTCTGCTTCTTGACAAGTCATAGAAATCCACCTCCTTTATGTTCCATTGTACTTTCCTATTATATAAAAAAAAGGCCCGAAACCTTACTTTCGCAAAGTTTCGGGTGCCCCTGCCAAGGAGTGCCGGCCGCGGGACTTGAACCCGCACGATGTTGCCATCAATGGATTTTGAGTCCACCTCGTCTGCCATTCCGACAGGCCGGCTCGTTATCAGCGATTACTATCTTATCAAAATTGCAATAAAATTGCAACTATTATTTTTTATTTTTTTATTCAATTCTAAATTTACTGTTTATAAGCAGCCGCATTCTATGGTTTTATAAAATGCGGCTGTCTTTAAAACGATTAATGGTGGAATAAACGAATGCCTGTAAATGCCATGACCATCTTGTATTTATTGCATACTTCAATTACATGATCGTCGCGAACCGAACCGCCCGGCTGTGCAATATACTGAACGCCACTCTTATGAGCCCGTTCAATATTATCCCCAAATGGGAAGAATGCATCCGATCCCAGTGTCACATCTGCCATGCCATCCAGCCATGCCCGTTTTTCTTCTTTCGTAAACGCTGCCGGTCTTTCTTTAAATACGCGCTGCCATGCACCCTCTCTGAGCACATCCTCATATTCATCGCCGATATATACATCGATCGCATTATCCCGATCCGCTCTCTTGATTCCTTCAGCAAATGGCAGATTCAGCACCTGTGGTGCCTGACGAAGATACCAGTTGTCCGCCTTCTGACCGGCCAGTCTGGTACAGTGAACACGGGACTGCTGTCCTGCGCCTACGCCAATCGTCTGCCCATTCTTTACGTAACATACCGAGTTAGACTGAGTATACTTTAACGTGATAAGAGAAACCATCATATCCATGAGCGCTGCATCCGGCAATTCTTTATTCTCTGTCACTATGTGCTCAAATAATGTCTGATCGATTGGCAATTCATTTCTTCCCTGCTCAAATGTAATACCATACACCTGTTTTTTCTCTATAGGCGCCGGTACATACTCCCGATTTATCTCAATTACGTTATAATTCCCGTTCTTTTTCTCCTTTAAAACTGCCAGAGCTTCTTCCGTATATCCGGGCGCAATCACCCCATCGGAGACTTCACGCTTAATCAAACGGGCCGTATCCACGTCGCAGGGATCGGAAAGTGCAATAAAATCGCCAAAAGAAGACATGCGGTCGGCACCTCTGGCTCGTGCATAAGCGCAGGCAAGGGGCGAAAGGTCTCCCATATCATCCACCCAGTAAATCTTCCTCAGTACATCGGTAAGTGGGAGTCCCACTGCTGCACCAGCCGGAGAAACGTGTTTAAACGATGTTGCAGCCGGAAGTCCGGTTGCTTTCTTTAACTCTTTTACAAGCTGCCATCCGTTAAATGCATCCAAGAAATTAATATAACCGGGACGGCCGCTGATGACCTGAATCGGCAGTTCCTGTCCATCTTCCATCCAGATTCTGGACGGTTTTTGATTAGGGTTGCAACCATATTTTAATTCTAATTCTTTCATGGCATCTTTCCTCCTCTGTTATTTGTTTTTATTGATGATCTTGGACTTTGTTTCTCCGGTTATGATGTCGATCGTCCGTACAAATAAAGATACTTTATTCTCTGGATTCAAATTATCCCAAAGCAGTTTTGAAAATTCCTCAATATCATCCGGTATCGCAACGGTCTTTGGCTCTCCTTCAAAACTGGGCAGTGGATTTCCGTCCTGCATATAAGTGTGAATAAAATGTCCTTCGCCCGCAACCGGGTTCTTATAAGCAAAGGTGAACTGTTGGCAAGATTCCGCTCTGCCATTATCACTCTTTAAAATCGACAGTGCGTAGTTATAGCCGCTGCTCTCCATATGCATAACACCTGAAATACGAGGGGTATAGTTAGGCGCATCCGGTTCAAATTCACGGGAGCGCAGAGACTGTTCAAATGTCATCTGCATATCCATACCGTTAAAAATGGTATCGGTCTGATCACCATTTGTAATAATCGTCTTATTTCCCAACACTCTGACCGGAGCATAGATAATCAAACTGGGGTCGGTAAGTTTCCCCGGATCAAATGCCTGGGTACGAATTCCTGTCCCGTCGGCAACAAAAATTCGATTTCTGCTGTTTTCACTTCTACCCATGATAAAATAAGCTGCTACCGCTTTCGTTCCGTCTTTAGACTTTCCGATAATAATCCCACGTCCGGGATACGAATTTTGTTTCAATTCTTCCGCAATCGATAATATCTTCATATGAACCTCCTCGTACTGATCAATGTGCTTGTATTTTTCTTTCTTTATTATATACCATCCTGTACCATTATGACCAGTTAGTTTTATCTCTTTTTTTTAGAAGTGTTACTTATAAATGTTGCTTTTTTATTTTAAATACTAATAGAAACCCGAAAATTTAATGGATTTTTTTCGACATATTTTGCCAATTTACTGTATAATGATAATATATAAAAGAAAGGGGGACATACTATGCGTAAACAAAAACTTTTACTGATTGCTTTCATGTGTATGATTACTTTCAGCGGTTGTAAGAAAAAAGAACCAATCGATCTATCTTCCCTTCATACGACGGCTGCCATTGAGAAAGAGACCATTTCATCTACGACAGAAGTCGATACCACTGCCGCTTTCGCTCAGGAAAGTACTTCTTCCGGAGATAAAACTTCCGGCAGTAACTATTCAATTAAAGCAGAAATCAAATCATACAAGAAGGATAATATCGCCATTGAATACCCTGAAGTCTCTAATATGAAAGATGCTGATAAGCAAAAGCAAGTCAATGAGATGCTGAAGAATAATGCCTTGGCCATAGCCGATGCATTGTCGGTGGGGACAGGGCAGTCTCTCACCGTAAAGTCTACCGTTGAATCCTCTAACTTAAAGAGACTCTCCGTCACTTATAAAGGCGACTTAAAAGATACCGGTTCTGCCAAGACTACCCGTATTTTTTATACAAATACCATTAATTTAGAATCGGTTCAGAATCTCCGTCTTTCAGATTATACCGATACCTACACAGTAGCCGGTTATATTGCATCCGGTGACTATCAATTGGAACCCGGTTACAGTGGTGACGAAAAAGCGATTCGAGCTTACATTAATGCATCCGACAAAACGACCGATTATTACTATAAGAAACTGGAGACATCCGATTTTTCCACTTCTACCACTTGGCCGGAATACTTCAGCTATGAAAAACAAGGCAATATTTTTATCCGTATTCCACTTTCAGCAGAATTAGGCGATTATGCCATTATCAAATACAGTCCGGATAATAAATAGTGGTAAGTCAAGTCAAACCAATGTATAATACCATCTGCTTGTACAAAATTATAAAAAGGTAGGTTATTCTATGGAAAACGTAACAATCTTGGATCACCCTTTAATTCAGCACAAAATTTCTATCCTTCGCAACCAATCGACAGGAACCAACGAATTTCGTTCTCTCATTGAAGAAATCGCTATGCTGATGGGCTATGAAGCATTAAGAGATCTTCCTCTTGAGGATGTAGAAGTGACCACACCGATTGAAACTTGCATGACTCCTATGCTATCGGGAAAAAAGTTGGCGATTGTGCCCATCCTCCGTGCCGGACTTGGCATGGTCAACGGCATACTGGCTCTGGTTCCATCTGCTAAGGTAGGCCATATCGGTTTATACCGCGATGAAGTAACTCATGAACCTCACGAATACTACTGTAAGCTTCCAAGTCCTATTGACCAGCGCGTTATCGTGGTGACCGACCCGATGCTGGCTACCGGGGGGTCCGGTGTAGAAGCCGTTCATTTCATCAAGCAGCACGGTGGGAAGAGCATCAAATTCATGTCCATCATTGCCGCTCCTGAAGGGCTGAAGAAACTGCATGAAGCACATCCGGATATACAGATTTATGTAGGGCATGTAGACCGCTGCCTAAACAGTGATGCCTATATCTGCCCTGGGCTGGGCGATGCCGGAGATCGGATTTTCGGTACAAAATAAAATTTATAATACGAGTGACAAGTCAGATAGAGAGGTAGTCGCAGCGCACGCTGCAACTACCTCTCTATCACGATAATCTTCTATATTCCCTAACTCATATTATTCCTGCGTAATTCCTTCGAGTACCGCATTACCATTCAGTAGAAGCGCTGCACCACATCCATCCACGCGTTTTGTCCCGGCCGCATAATAGGTTCCATCAATCTGCATCACACTATTGAGCATTGTACTCATCGCCTGTCCGATTGGAATCTTGACGGGTTTATGCCCCTTTTCTTCGAGAAGTCTCAGTGTATCCTCTGATATTCCAAATTCGACCTCCAGTCCCTGTTCTCTGGTTATACAGTTGATATAAGGCATACTTACCAGTTGTTCCGGCATCATGTCAAAATCTACTGCATTAATAATTCCCTGAAGGGTTCCTGTTATAATTCTGGGACCGCCGGCCGCTCCTATGGCCATAAAAGGCTTACCATCTTTAAATACGATGCTGGGTGACATACTGGATAATGGTGTTTTTCCACCTTCTATTCCATTGGCACTGCCATAAGCCAGACCCTGACTTGTCATAGCTCCTGATGTCGCAGAGAAATCTGACATAGCGTTATTTAAGATAAAACCGGAATCATTGACAACGATTCCGCTTCCAAACCAATCGCGAACGGTTTGAGTCTGGGAAACGACATTTCCAAATCGATCCATAATGGAGAAATGAGAGGTGTTGCCGGAATAAGACTTTGCTTCAATTCCTTCTGATGGTGCATATTCTCCTGCATCCTCTCCAGCCAGCTGCCAACGCTCTTCTGCAAATTTTTTACAGGTCAGGCGTTCTACATCTACCTGGACAAAATCCGGATCTCCCAGAGCAACACTCCGGTCTGCAAAAGCCAATTTCATGGCTTCTGCTATACTGTGAAGGCTTGCAGCTGTATTGTGCCCCTTAGAGCGCAAATCACTCTGTTCCAGTATATTTAACATCTCGATCAGCGTACATCCGCCACTGGGAAGATCAAATGATGTCACATCATATCCGTGGTAACTTGTATGCAACGGAGTTCGAAATTTCGGTTTATAGTCTGTCATATCCTGCATTTCAAAACATCCGCCCCGTTCATTGATGACCGCAACGATTTTTTCTGCCACTTCGCCCTTATAAAAAGCATCAATACCCTGTTCGGCGATTTTTTCAAGAAGATTTGCAAGCTCTGTATTTTTTTGAATCTCTCCAAATTTATAGTATGTTCCATCCGGTTTTAAATATAGCTTTCGGAAATTCTCAGAAAGTTCCCTCTTTCGCTCTACTGAATCGTCTTGCATCGTGAGTTCTTCCGTAAATCCTGTACCGAATCCCTCTTTTGCATAATATATCGCCGGCTGTATGACTTCCTGCATCGTCATGGTACCGAACTTCACCAGCATGGTTTCCAATGTTTTTAAAAGTCCGGGAACCGCTACTGACTGCCCTCCCACATCTTTCCATTCATCCTGAACCTGACCATCTTTGATGAATAAATCAGAATTTGCTTTTTTCGGTGCAATTCCTCTTCCATCAAGAGCATAAAATTCTTTTTCTTTTTCACTGTATAGGAGACTGAAACAACCACCGCCAATACCTGAATGATGAGGTTCTACAACCGAGAGTGTCAACGAAACCGCTGCGGCTGCATCAAATGCATTCCCTCCTTGTTTTAGAATCTGAAGACCTGCTCTTGCAGCATATACACTATTACAGCTCACTGCACCGGCATCCCCGCAAGCCACCGGTTTCCCCCAATAAGAGGGCCACATATAAATTGGTTTTTTTTGTTCTTGCATCATATTTGTTTTATCTCCTTTTTACTCGTCATAAGAGAAACGACCACGCCTACCGTATACGTTACAAATACAACCGGATAAACGGCTTCCAGTTTATCAGTAAGTCCAAACAGCATCCATACAACACCGGTCAGCATACCGGTCAACATACTGAAAAAGGCACCTTGTTTGGTACATCTTTTCCACATAATACCTGCTAAAATAGAGAAACTGACAGGTGCGGCCGCCACATGCTGAAGTGTTAAAAATAGGTTGGTCAATGACTGACTTGGAATCAGGAAAGCGGGAATCAAGGTCAAATAAGCAAAAGCAAACGTTGTAAGTTTAGAGATTTTCAATACTTTTTGATCATCTGCTTTCGGGTTGATTTCTGTTCTGTAGATATTTGTTATGATTGTTCCGGTCGCCAGCATCATCGTAGCCATAGTAGCTGCTATGATCATCGTTGCAAACGCAAATACGATTCCTGCGAATACAGGACTGCTAAAAGTCTTAATTGCATATGCAAATGCAGATGCACCATCACCCAGATCAGCTCCGGATGCTTTTGAAATCATACCGCAAATTGCTGTAAAGAAACAAATCGGAGCTGCAATCATATAGCCTAATATCGAACCGGTTCTTGCCGCCTGTGGACTTTTTGCAGATAAAAGTGGCTGAAGCACAGCCTGCATCACTGCAGTACTTAAGCATCCACCCAGAATCCATGCAATGATTCTTTGCGTAGGCATGTTACCCATAGAATTGTATTCCTTAGGCAGTACGCTCATCAGTCCGCTAAGACCACCAAAACCGGAAAGTGCCTTTACAACGAATACAATTAACAATACATAAATACCGATACATACAACACGGCCTACGGCAGAGGCTCCTCTCATACCGGAAAAGCTCGTATATAATACTGCAATCGTAACTCCGATCAGCATAGCCAAAGTCAGATTCATACCGGGGAGTACAATTTGAATGATACTGGCAACGGTCTTTAACTGAATCGGTATGTATAAAAATCCATATACAATCCATGCACAGGAATATAATCTTGTTGTTTTCAAATCAAAACGATGTTGCAGATAAGCCGGAACTGATTCACCGGGCATCTTATCCTTAATAATTTTTGCAAAAATAGCTAATGCAATAAAGTAAAACGATCCGGCAATTGAATACCAACATCCGGCAATACCTAAGTTATAACCATTCTGTGCGGCACCTACAACCGCTAATCCACCAATCTGCCATGCGGCAAATACACATCCCAGTGAAACGGCGCCCAACGTCTTATCGCCACCGGACCACTGATTTGCTGATTTAATTTGTCTTCCTGCAAATACCCCCACACCGACAATTAGTGAAAATGTGATAATCCATACTGCTACTAACATACCTTTCCTCCTCTTTCTCTATCATAATCATAATCAATTTTCTATATGCTCCTATAAGTTGCAGCCACTTAACAATTCCCCTCGTGTTAATCCCCCTTTATCTCAGTAATATATTACATGCTACATCTTACATATTTATTATAGTAATTTACCACCTATTTGTCAATCCTTAATTTAAATAATTTCAAGAGAATTTCAAAATGATTTCAAAGTAATTTAGGGGATTATTCTGGGATTGTTCTGGGATTATTCTGGGATTGTTTTGAGATTGTTATAGGATTGTTTTGGGATTTGAAGATTTGATTGATTATTATTTATTTTCACGCTATACTAAACATATATGTAATATATCTAAGTACAGAAACAGACAGGAGGATAGTGATGGAAAATCCAGAGGATTCCCTTCTTGGAGGGGGTTATATTCATACAAATACTTACAAAGAACAGGCTTATAAACTTATTAAAGATGCGGTGCTCTACAATCGTTTTCGAGTGGGTGCTGTATACTCGCAGGAAGCAATCTGCAATGAACTGGGCATCAGCAGAACTCCCGTCAGAGAAGCACTCTTAGAACTTCAGAATGAAGGTTATGTTTCTTTCAGCAGAGGCAAAGGTGTAAAAGTCGTACCCGTTACGGAAAAAGATGCCAAAGATATCTTGGAGATGCGTCTCTTCCTAGAGAAGAATAATGCCTATTTAGCCGCATCCCGTGCTACCGATGAAGATTTGAATCAAATTGTCAGTTGTTTTGATGAATTAAGTTCAAAACTTTCTTTATTAGACAGCCGTCTTCTTTACCGAATCGATCATACCTTTCACCGCGCCATTGCTTTAGCCACTCACAATGACTGGATGACACGAGAAACCGAATTGATTCTTGATAACTATCTGAGGTTTGAGACAAAATCCGTCTATAATAATTCCATTGATGCACAGGTTGTATTAGATGAGCACCTCGCCATACGCAATGCTATTATTGATAGAAATCCGGACAAGGCGGAGCAGATGATGAACAGCCATTTAAATAAATCTTACAGCCGTACCTTAAGTCAATTTTGGAACGCACCTGCTAAATAATCCATGCCTCCCCTCTGATCAAATCGATTAGAGGGGAGGCACTTCATTCTACAAATTCACTTCATTAAAATTCAAACGCTTTGATTTTTCTCACCACATCCATGATAGTTCCATCACGTCCTTCTATGATTCCCACCACCCGATCATCAAACTGAACCGGTTCCGGTTTTCCTACCATCGCATAAGCTTTATCACGCAGTTCCTCAATGGTGCAGAATGGAAGTTTCACTTCTTTCATACATTCTATCAAGTCCTGACGACGTGGATTAATAGCGATACCATAGTCGGTAATCACCACATCTACTGTCTCACCCGGTGTCGTAACGGTCGTTACATCGGTACATACCGCCGGTATTCTGCCTTGTAACAGAGGTGCAATCACGATAGTACATTTGGCGCCTGCCGCAGTATCCGGATGTCCGCCCTGTGCACCTGTGATGATACCATCGGATCCCACCACTACATTACAGTTAAAGTTTATATCCACCTCCAACGATGCCAGAATAACAAAGTCTAATTTATTGACATAGGCGCCTTTATTAAATGGATTGGCATACTCCGACGCAGAAATTTCAATGTGATTCGGATTGGTCTTAATTGATTCAATCGCGCCCAAATCAAAATCCTGAGTGTCCACAATCGTGCGAATCAGTCCTTTATCCAAGAGGTCACACATCGGTTTTGTGATTCCACCCAGACCAAGACCCATATGAATGCCTCTTTCTTCCATGATTTTTCCAAGAGATATCGTAGACGCAATCGACGCTCCGCCTACTCCGGTCTGATAAGAAAATCCTTCTTTAAAATAAGGTGTATGGATCACAAACTGAGTACAATAATCGGCCATCATCAGTTTTCTGACATCCGTAGTTGCTTTGGCTGCTCCGGTAGCTATCTTTTCGGAATTTCCTATGGCATCTACGACACAAATATAGTCTACATTTGTCATGGAAATACTAGCCGGAATGTTCGGAAATGGGACAATACTATCCGTAACAGCAACTACTTTATCTGCATATTCAGCATCTGCCATCGCATAAGATAACACGCCGCAATCACTTTTTCCACCATTGGCACGGCAATTTCCGTATTCGTCACAAGTAGGAGCACCAATAAATGCAATATCAATATGTACTTCTCCTGTTTCAATCGCACGCACACGACCGCCATGAGAACGCATAATGGCTAAATCTCTTAATTTACCGGCTGAAATAGCTTCACCGATTTTCCCACGAACACCGGAAGATTGAATTCCTACGATCGTGCCATCATCAATGTAAGGTACAATCGGGTCATTGGCCTTGCCTAAAGAACTGGCGCAGATAGTGATTCCCTTAATGCCCATCTTATGCACTTCTTCCATCACCATATTTACTACATAATCACCTTCGCGAAAATGATGATGAAATGACAGGGTCATATTGTCTTTAATCTCACATTTGACAAGGGCATCATGAATGGATTCCACCATCTTGGAACGAGTTGGGTCAGATACAGTTCTTACGGTTGGAGCTGCCTTTGTATATTCATAATTATCATATGCAAGTACACCTTCAAATACTTTTTTCCCGGTTTCTTTTATAATGTTTTCCGGTATCTCTCTGCCTACTTTATTTATCATTTTGCAAATCCCCCTCATATACACCTGAAGCCTTCGCAAGAGCTAAAATTCTCTTTGAGCCGTCATAAAATGCGATATCGATCATCTTACCATCTACCGTAAATACACCGATTCCTTTTTCTTTCTTGTCATCGATTTCGCGCACTACTTTTTCTGCAAAAATAATTTCTTTCTGCGTCGGTGTAAATACCTGATGAACGACTGCAATCTGACGTGGATTTACTAAAGATTTACCATCAAATCCCATCAGCTTAATCATCCGCGTTTCTTTTTCAAAACCTTCCATGTCGTCCAAATTCGTATATACCGTATCAAAGCACTGTACGCCCGATGCTCTGGCAGCCATGATCATATGTTGTCTGGCACCCATTAATTCCACTCCGGTACCGGTAATAACGGTTTGAAGGTCTTTTGTATAATCCCCTCCGGAAAGTGCGATACCGATTAAACGATCCGACGCCTCACAGACCTCTAATGCATTTAATACGCCTCGGCAGGATTCCAGTGCTGCCATCAAAAGTGTACTTCCTTCCGGACGTCCAAATTCTTTTTCTGCAGCCAGGACATATTCTTCTACGGTTTTGACATCCGCTGCCGATTCGGTCTTAGCGATACGAAGCGTATCAGCGCCACCTGCCACACAAACTCTGATATCTTCCTTCCAATGAGGTGTATCCAGACCGTTAATGCGGACCACGCGCTCTACGCCCCGATAATCAATCTCCTGTAATGCATGAAACAAGGAATATCTGGCAGCATCTTTTTGGTTTTCTGCCACGGCATCCTCTAAATCCAACATAATAGAATCCGGTGCATAAATATAAGGGTCTTTAATCAGTCCCGGTTTTTGACAATTTAAAAACATCATCGATCTTCTTAATCGTTTTTTATTTGGATGGCTCATTATTTTATTATACCTCCCCATGGAAGATTTTCTGTGATATCATTAGAACGATACACGGCACATTCAACTCTGGCTTTTAGAGTGCAGTCCAAAGCACCTTTGTCCACGACTCTCACTTTTGCATTCTTCACGTCCAAGCGTGTAAGTGTATCCAATACCACCGCTTTAATTTGTTTCCCAAATTGATGAATCACACTGCTTTCAATCGTCAGTTCAATTCCGCCTGTTCCGGGTTCCACCGTAATCTGAGCATCACTGGATTCCAGAGTGCCGGCTATCGCCGGTTTTCCTATTATCATAATATAGTTCCTCCTGTTATCATACACTGCAATTTTATATACACCAAATATGGATTTTGTGTATACGTTTCCTAAAATTATAGTAACATGCCCTACTCCGTAATTCAAATACTTAAACCCCTATAGTATCTATAATCTAAAACCTATTTTTATTGTTTTAAAAAAGCAGTTGTTTTAACCGACGATTTTCCTTATAATAGAAGTTATCTATCACGCATTAGACGAAGGGAAGGTCATATGATGAATCCAATTAAGAATAACGAGGTTTCACTGGAAGAGATGCTGTTTGCCAGGGAACAACGCGTCATGATACAGAATACACTGATTCAAACCTACCATGTACCATTAATTTGCTTCACCCTGAACATCCCGGGTCCTATAAAGGTATTTGAGAAGATTCCGGAGACCTTTCAAAGTGGATGCGAACAAATCGAACATATTTTAGAGCGGAGCGGAACTTCTTTTTTCTATGCCCAATCAATTGAAGAAAAGACAGGATATGAGGCATTTTTCTGTGCCGACGGTTCCCCCGAAGAACTTAAGAAGATGATGATTCAATTAGAAGATAAAAGTGCAGTCGGACGTCTTTATGACATTGACGTACTGCAAAACGATGGTTTAAAAGTATCGCGGGAAGAGCTTGGTCTGCCTGCACGTACCTGCCTGCTTTGCAGCGAAAGTGCCCACTCGTGCAGTCGGAGCAGACGTCACAGCACAGAGGAATTGATTGCACGAATCAAAGAGATTCTTGCAAAATCCTAAATAGGATTTTTGAAAGGATAACCTGCATGGATGTACAGAATACACCGAAACAAGCATTCTTAGACTACTTGGAACAAGCGATTCTCGACTCTTTGATTGACGAGGTTTCCGCAACTCCCAAACCGGGACTTGTGGATTTGCATGACAGTGGCGCCCACACCGATATGGATTTTGATACCTTTATGTCCAGCGCAGAAGCCATTACTCCCTATTTAGCTGCCATGGCCAAACTGGGAACGGAATTGGGAACCTCCGATTCAACCATTGCCGAGTCTCTTTTTTTGGCGATACGCCCGATCGGCATAGAAGCAGAGACAGCTATGTTTGCAGCTACCGGCGGTGTCAATACTCACAAAGGGATGATCTTTTCTATGGGTATGATCGCGGCGGCGGCCGGATTTATCTTTTCACAAAATCATAAAGTATGTTCTGACGATATATTGATGTTCTGCCGATCGATGTGCCGTCTTCCTTTAGAAAAAGATTTTGAAGCGATTACGCGGCGTGGGCCGCAAACGCATGGTGAACGGCTCTATGTGACCTACGGATGCCGCGGAATCCGAGGCGAAGCAGCGGATGGTTTTCCTTCGATTCGAACCCACGCGCTCCCCATTTTAAGAGAGCAAATCAATCAATCTCCCGGAGATTGGAATCAGGTCTGCCTACACACACTTCTGGAACTCATGGCTGAAGTAGACGATACGAATATACTCTTTCGAACCGATTATCCATCTCTGCTTTACGCAAAAGAAAGTGCCCGTTCTATTTTATCCATAGACGGAGATTTCACGGTCTGCGCCATACCGGCACTGGAACAGTTAAACCTGGATTTTATTAAGCGAAATATCAGTCCGGGCGGATGTGCCGATCTTTTAGCCATTACACTTTTTTTATGGCGTTTAGAACAATTTTCACTGACGAATCAATAGCTTAATCATATAAGGAGTAATCACTATGGCATTTGACGGAATTGTAATTGCAGATCTCGTCCATGAATTCAGTGAAAAACTGACCGGTGGCAAGATTTCTAAAATTGCCCAGCCGGAAAAGGACGAATTATTTATCACAGTTAAAAACAATAGAGAAAACTATAAACTGCTTTTGTCGGTCAATGCCAGTCTTCCTCTGGTATACCTGAGCGAAACAAGTAAAAACAGCCCCCTCACCGCACCGGCATTCTGTATGCTTCTCAGGAAACACATAGGAAGTGGCCGCATCATTAATATTTCACAGCCGGGTCTGGAACGTGTCATCGAGTTTGAGATTGAGCATATGGATGAGATGGGTGATCTCTGCAGAAAAAAACTGATTGTAGAACTGATGGGAAAACACAGTAATATTATCTTTTGTACTATGGAACATACGATCATTGACAGTATTAAACACATTTCTGCACAGGTAAGTTCGATTCGGGAAGTACTGCCCGGAAGAGATTATTTTATTCCGCAGACCACCAGCAAGATGAATCCTCTCACTTCTGATGAGACCGATTTATCGCAACTGTTACAGACATCAGAAGAGCCGGTAGGGAAAGCACTCTATATGGGGCTGACCGGTCTGAGTCCCGTGGTAGCCGAAGAGCTTTGTCATCTGGCATCCATCGACAGCCATATTCCGGCAAATGAACTGACGGATGCAGAACGAATCCATTTGAGTCACACATTGATGCAGATGATGGAACAGGTGAAAAATGCTCAGTTTGAACCGAATATTCTCTATCGTGGGGAAGAACCCATAGAATTTTCCGCTCTCCCGCTGACGTTTCTGGATTCCGACTGCAGCACCCGGATCTTTGATTCAATCAGCGATGTGTTGGAGACTTATTATTCCTCACGAAATACCATCACACGAATCAAACAAAAGTCCTCGGATCTGCGCCGCATCGTATCCACCGCCTTAGATCGAAACTACAAGAAGTACGATTTACAGATCAAACAGCTAAAAGACACCGATAAACGTGATAAATACAAGGTTTATGGAGAGCTGTTAAACACCTACGGCTATGAGCTGACCGGCGGTGAAAAAGAAATGACCTGCATGAATTACTATACAAATGAACCCATAAAGATTCCTCTGGATTCACAGCTCACCTCACGGGAAAATGCACAGAAATATTTTGACAAATACAATAAACTAAAGAGAACGTTTGAAGCATTGACTGCCTTGACGGTTGAGACAAAAGAAGAAATCGATCATTTGGAATCCATAAGTACCGCTCTGGATATTGCGCTTAAAGAAGAGGATTTGATGGAGATCAAGCAAGAATTGACCGAATATGGATTTATCAAAAAACATGGTCCTTCCGGTAAAAAAATCAAGATAACTAGCCGTCCTTTCCACTACCTCTCTTCCGATGGCTTTCACATCTACGTTGGAAAAAATAACTACCAGAATGATGAGCTGACCTTTAAGTTTGCTACTGGAAACGACTGGTGGTTTCATGCCAAAGGCATCCCGGGCTCCCACGTCATCGTAAAATGTGAAGGGAAAGACCTTTCAGATAAAACGTTTGAAGAAGCCGGTTCTCTCGCTGCTTACTATTCAAAAGGACGGGGAAATGAAAAAGTAGAAATCGACTATATTCAGAAGAAAAATGTTAAAAAAGTAACCGGAGCAGCTCCCGGATTCGTCATTTACCATACCAATTTTTCTCTGGTGGCCGAACCCAGGATAACCCTGACAGAAGTATTGGGATAAAGAATCTA
>JAVWRQ010000003.1:0-23909 GCA_036634775.1 Clostridium sp. | reverse complement strand
ATCTATTTATCTTCAAATAATTTATCAATCATCGTATAGCCATCTGCCACGAAAACACCGGACTTTTTGCCATTTGCTTCGCTGTAGAGAAGACCTTGTCCGTCTTTCTTCCTACTGTCATACAAGAGATAAGGAACCGGATCCGATACGTGGGTACGGCAGCGAACAGGCGTAGGATGATCAGGCATCACAAGCAGCCGAAATGGTTCTCCTGATGCCTCCATCCCTTCTACTACGATACGAATAACCCGCTGATCCAGGTATTCGATGGCCTTTACTTTCTTCTCCACACTTCCCTGGTGCCCCATCTCATCCGGTGCTTCCACATGGATGTAAACAAAATCAGCATCTTCTTCTAAAAGTGCCCGAAGGGCAGCCTCAGCTTTTCCCTCATAATTTGTATCCAATTCACCATTGGCACCCAGCACATCGATACTTCGCATCCCGGCACCTATGGCGATTCCTTTTAATAAATCCACTGCAGAAATCATAACTCCTTTTTTACCGGTCTTCTCATAGAATGATGAGAGTGCCGGTCTGGTTCCGGCGCCCCAGAACCAAAGAGAATTGGCTTTATTTTTGCCTTCTTTTGCTCTTTGTATATTAATCGGATGATTATTTAATATATCATAACTTCGTTTCATCATATCCCGAAGGATCGCATCAGTCGGAAGGAACGTTCCGATCACATGCCCCAGAACGTCATGAGGAGCGGTGAGATCCACGACACTGCCGTGTTCCCAAATCAAAAGATGGCGGTAGCTGACTCCTACATAAAAGTGGTACGTCTCATCTTCAAATGCCTTTTTGACTGCATCGATAAGAATCGCGGCATCTTCTGTAGAAATACTTCCCGAACTGTGATCCAGAATCGTCTTTTCCTCGTATGGCAAATCATCTTCGGACAATGTCACTATATTACAACGCAGTGCCACATCTGTCATCGCCATATCCACACCAATACTCAGTGCTTCCAATGGGGAACGGCCGGTATAATACTTCTTTGGGTCGTAACCCAGTACTGCCAGATTCGCGGTATCGCTTCCCGGCGGCATATGATACGGTATCGTTGCTGCCAGTCCAATCTCCGAAATAGGTGCGATATGATCCAAGGTAGGTGTATCCGCATATTCGATTGGAGTTTTACCTCCCAGGGCTTCAATCGGTTCATCTGCCATACCATCGCCAAGTACAATGATGTATTTCATGCTGTCATCCTCCTGAACTACTTACGGATTGCATCCATCCCGCCCATATATGGTCTCAATACTTCAGGAATTCTTACAGAGCCATCTGCCTGAAGATTATTTTCCAGAAAAGCAATCAACATACGCGGTGGTGCTACTACGGTATTATTTAAAGTATGTGCAAAATATTTACCTTTTTCGCCATTAATACGAATCTTCAATCTTCTGGCCTGAGCATCTCCCAAGTTAGAGCAGCTGCCTACTTCAAAGTATTTCTTTTGTCTCGGTGACCATGCTTCTACATCGACTGATTTTACTTTGAGATCCGCCAAATCGCCAGAACAGCATTCCAGTGTTCGAACCGGTATATCCATAGAACGGAATAAGTCAACCGTATTCTGCCATAATTTATCATACCACATCGGACTGTCTTCCGGTTCACAGACCACGATCATCTCTTGTTTTTCAAACTGGTGAATCCTGTAAACGCCTCTTTCTTCAATACCGTGAGCGCCTTTTTCTTTTCGGAAGCAAGGAGAATAGCTGGTCATTGTTTTCGGAAGTTCAGCTTCAGGAATCATAGTGTCGATGAATTTACCAATCATAGAATGTTCGCTGGTGCCAATCAGGTAGAGGTCTTCTCCTTCTATCTTGTACATCATCGCATCCATCTCGGCAAAACTCATAACACCCGTCACTACATTACTGCGGATCATATAGGGAGGAATACAGTACGTAAATCCACGATCAATCATAAAATCTCTGGCATAAGAAATAACGGCAGAATGAAGTCTGGCAATATCGCCCATCAGATAATAGAAACCGTTACCGGCCACTTTTCTTGCGCTGTCCAGATCCAGTCCATCAAAGCTTTCCATAATCTCAGAATGATATGGAATCTCAAAATCAGGAACAAAAGGCTCTCCATAGCGCTGTATCTCTACGTTCTCTGTATCATTCTTCCCAATCGGGACACTGGGATCGATGATATTGGGAATCGTCATCATGATCTTCGTGATCTGATCTCCCAGGACTTTCTCCTGTTCCTCCAGTTCAGATAGACGCTCCGACTGCTCATTGACCTGCTTCTTGCACTCTTCGGCTTCGTCCTTTTTGCCCTGTCCCATCAAAGCGCCAATTTGTTTTGCAATTTTATTCTTATTGGCACGTAAATCATCGGCTTCTTTCTTTACCAACCGATTCTTTATGTCCAGTTCAATCACTTCATCTACCAGTCCCAGCTTACTGTCTTGGAATTTATTCCTGATATTCTGTTTTACAATCTCAGGATTTTCTCTGACAAACTTTAAATCTAACATAATTTCCTCCTAGTGTTCGTGATCTGTCACGTTTTTTTCATTAAGCACTCATAGTATACATCAGTTTTTAGATAAATAAAAGTCCTATTTACGCCTGTTTCATTAGATATGGCAGACATTCTTCCAAACAAAGTCCCTCTTTCTCTGGAATTTTCAATTCTTCGGAACGTTCTACGCATTTTCTTGTAAATGCCGCTGCTCTGCGGACTGCCTCTTCCAGTGGCACTCCCTTTACAAGACTGGCACCGATCACGGCAGAAAATACATCGCCGGTTCCATGGTGAGGTGCGTCCACATAATGTGCCGTCTGAAAAATAGGTTCTTTTCCGCGTTCATGAATGACATTGATAATTAGATTTCCTTTTACCACACCGGTCAGCACAACTGCACCAGCTCCCATCAAAAGTAATTTATAGGTCAGATCGGTCAGTTTTCGTTTGCTCCAACCGGTTTCCTTATAAGGTGTATCGGTAAGGAGGCAGCCTTCTGTGAGATTGGGTGTGATGACATCCGCATAAGGAATCAATTCTCTAAATCCATCACATAATTGGGCACTGCACACACGATATGGTACCCCATGATCTCCCATCACCGGATCCACCAGCAACTGTGTTTTATCCGATTTAAAATGGTGGATAAAATCCGTCACGATCTTCACCTGTTCATAAGATGCCATAAATCCGGTCATAATTCCATCAAATTTAAAGTCGTGTTTTTTCCACTCATCGATATAAGGAATCATCTGATCGGTATAATCATCAAAAAAGCAGGACGAATATCCTGCATGATTGGAAAGTATGGCAGTCAATACCGGACAGCATTGTACTTTTAAAGCGCTGATAACAGGAATAGCCGCTGTAAGTGCACAGCGGCCATATCCTGAAATATCGTTGATCATAGCAATTTTTTTTAATGTATTCACTTTCTTCTCCTTAAGAAAATCGAGAAAACAAATCTGCCCGTTCCAGTGCTGGGCGAAGTGCCATATAGACAATCACTGAAACGATGGTAGAAGTAACTGCATTGATAGAAGTCGAAGCTACATTCCACATCAGGGTAAGTTCTGCCGCAGGTTTTCCGATAATCCATAATTTATAATAATACCCTACTAAAGGATCCATAATCACATTAAAAAGCAGTCCTGCTACAGATGCAAGAATTACATAGCGCAGGATATGTTTCTTATCATTGCTCTGGGTAATCTTTCCCACTCGATGCGCAATGAATCCGGTAATCAGTCCGATACAAAATTTAAGTATAAAGGTCTTTGGCGCGTAGATAATGTATATGGGGTCCAGAATATCTCCAATGGTCATACCAATCGAACCGCCTAAGCCACCGTAAAATCCACCCAGGAGCAACGCCCCTACTACGCATACCGCATTACCCAAATGAATCGATGTAGCGTCTCCGCCCGGCAGCTGAATCTTGATCTGTCCAAAGGTAAATACCACATAAGCCAAGGCTGCCATCAGGCCGGTCATTGCAATCTTATATGCCTTATCATTTCTTACTCTCATCATCATGTCCTTCTTTCCCTACTTCTTAGTACCCATATTAGCATGCTTTTGTACTTATAAAAACATACAGTTTTGAGTTTTTTTAAGGGGTCAGTTGGAAATGGTTACCATCGTCTAATCATGGCTTTCGATACAGATAAGAACTCCTTTTTTGAGATTCATCTCAGCCGAATCACAGATCAGTTCATTACTGATGCAAAGGCTGCTGCCCAGAAGGATTTTCCTTTTATTAAGTGGGTATTTAAAACCAGTTAAAGTCACCTCTTCCACAACTTCGGTCAGAGGCATAAACGAAATATATTTACCATAGAGTTCTGCACGGAAAAATGATTTTCGGTCTCCTAAAAGATAGATTTTATTTCTCTCATCATAAATAAAGATATGCATTCCCCGTTTGTAGAACTGGTACATAATCTGCAGGTTACTGATCTCATGATCCATCCGTCCGCCCAGAGCACCCAACAGGTCTACCACATCACAGCCATATCTTTCCGCGGTGAGAAATGCCAGTTCTGTATCCGTCTCGTCCTTCTCCGGCTTGTGAATCTCCATATGAATATCCGGATTGTTTCTATATTCTTTTAAAATCTCCGGGTTCACCGAATCCAAATCTCCGACGATCTGATTCGGTACGATCTGTAGGTTTCGCAGATGTTCCAGACCTGAATCCACCGCTATAATCATATCATAAGTACGTTTGGATAAAAATTCTTTGGCAAAATTCAAATCAATATATCCGCCGGTCATAATCAAACAAGATTTCATATATGCACTTCTTTTCCCTAAAATTCTTTAAATATCTTCAAAAATGACGCTGTGTTTTCTGCGGCATCGCCCTTAAACACGGCTGATCCGGCCACTATGATATTCGCTCCTGCTAAAATCACATCTCGCACATTCGAAAGGGTAACGCCCCCATCTACCTGAATATCGGTAGACAATCCTCGCTCGGTACACATGGCTCTCACCTGTCTTATCTTATCCAATGTATAAGGAATAAAGCGCTGTCCGCCAAATCCCGGATTGACTGACATGATCAGTACCATATCCACCTGTTCCAAGATGCAGGACAGCGTAGAAACAGGCGTAGCCGGATTCAGTGCTACCCCTGCTTTCAAACCTAATTCTTTTATCTGCTGAATCGTACGATCCAAATGCACACATGCTTCCTGATGTACACAAATAAGGTCGGCTCCGGCATTTTTCATATCTTCAACGTATCTGCCCGGTTCTTCCACCATCATATGCACATCAAACACCTTATCCGTGCAGCTTCTAAGACTCTTTATGACCGGCATTCCAAACGAAATACTAGGCACGAATGCCCCGTCCATTACATCCATATGGATGTATTCAGCTCCGGCTTTACTCACCGTCTGTACCTGTTCTCCCAGCATTTTAAAATCCGCTCCCAGTAGGGAAGGTGCCAATATAATCATATCAATATCTCCTCTTATCTTTCAGTTCATGGTATAAAAGCAAGTAATTGTCATAGCGGCTTTTGCTGACCAGACCCTGCTCTACGGCATTCTTCACTCCGCATACCCGCTCGCCCACATGAACACAGCCCAAGAATCGACAGTCATCTTCATATGCCGTAAATTCGGGAAAATAATCTTTCAGCTGGTTCGCTTCCAAATCTTCGATGTACATGGAACTAAATCCGGGCGTATCCATCATATACGTATCTGTTTCCACAAAAAATAATTCCGAATGTCTTGTTGTATTCTTACCTCTGCGTATTTTCTCACTGATGACTCCGGTCTCCATATTTGCTTCCGGTTGTAAATAATTCATGATTGAGGATTTTCCCACCCCGGAAGGACCGGCCAAAACCGTCGTTTTACCAATCAGAAGACTTCGCAGTCTGGAAAGACCGGACGCTTCATACGTACTGATAAATTCTATAGGGTAACCGGCTGATCCGTAGATCTGCTCCAATCGTTTCGCTTCTACTTCATTCGACAGATCCATCTTGTTAAAACAGAGAATCACAGGAACGTTCTGACGTTCCATCATGACAAGAAATCGATCCAGTAGATTTAGATTGGGCATGGGATCTGCGATGGCAAAAACCAACACCGCCTGATCAATATTCGATACTGCCGGTCGAATCAATTGATTCTTTCGCTTGAGGATCTCATCAATATTACCAATCCGATTCTCTTCATCCAATATGGTGAACGCCACATCATCCCCCACCAGGGGTTTTATTTTTCTATTTCTAAATATGCCCTTTGCCTTGCACTCGTAGATTTTACTATGCCCATCATGGACATAGTAAAATCCGGCAATTCCTTTTAGTATTTTTCCTATCATCCTTACTCGTCTACCTCTAAGAATTCAAGCTGATATGTCTTTAATATCCTGCTGTTAGTCAAATCGACAATCTCCAGTCTTCCGGTCAGGACACCATCTGCGCCCTGAATCTTATAATGAATCGGAATCGTAATATCACCGCCCATAACCCGCGGTTCCATGATTGTCTTTTCAACTTCTTTTCCATTCACTTCCTGCTTCATCACAATCTGAACCATGAGCTGCGTATCCCCGGAACTCGGTCCAAACATATCTTTCAGCGGATAGTCATCATTGACGACCGATATATAATTTTTACCTTTTCCGATACTGATCGTATAGTTCACCGCCGTACCCTGAGGAGCATCGCTGCCCGGTGCAATCGACTGATTGATGATACTGCCTTTGGCAACCGAATCACTTTTCTCTTCCGTAGCGGTTCCCAGAACCAACATCAATGCCTCCAGACTTACCTTAGCTTCCTTCGGTGTCATATTAGAAAGATTCGGGACTTTCGTGGACGGCACAGCCGGTCCGGAGCTTACATACAGTGTAATCGGATCTCCGGGTGCTGCCAGTTGAGGTTCATAGCGAAGCACATAATCTTTTTCAATGCTATCACTGCTCTCGGCAGTCACTGTAACCACTAATTTCTGTTCCGTCAGGAGTTTCGCCGCATCTTCCCCCTTCAATAATTCCAGGTTCAGTTTTGTTAGGTTGATTTTTCCACTTCCCTCACCGATAATCAAGGTAAGTATCGTCTGTTTCACCACGACGGTTCCCGATGTAACACTCTGGCCGATAACAAGACCTTGTTCCTCATCGGAAGATGCCTGGTACTCATATTTGGGAATCAATGACAATTCTTTTAGTGCTGCCTCTGCGTCATTGATATTCATCCCTTTTAGTTCAGGAACACGACATTCGGTGCTCTTTAGGGCGACTTCCGTCTCCTGCGCTGCGATCGTGATCTTACTGTTTCCGGAACCACGGTTAAATACACCGCCAAGCTGACCCACGATGACTACCACCACGATCACAATAATCACAGCGGCTATAATTCCCACTGTAGTCAATATCTTTTCGATATGGGGATTCACATCATCTATTGCATTATTTTTTTTCACCCGCGACTGATTTGTTTTATTTTCTTCCACATCAAGTACCTGCGGTGTATTGATTTTTGTTAAATCTTTTTCACTGATTATAACCGTTGGAGACGAGGTATCCATCTCCACATTCTTTTTCATGGAATCATCGTCCGGGTCTACCAGTGCCCGGCGTAGATCCCCAATCAGCTCATAGGCATCGTGATAACGGCGTTCCGGTTTCTTCTGTGTGCATTTTAAGATGATCCGCTCCAGACTGGGTGTCACTTCCGGATTTAAGCAATGTGGCGGAATAATTGGTTTCTCCAAGTGCGCCAAGGCAATCGTCACGGCATTCTCGCCATCATACGGCACCTGTCCGGTCACCATCTCATATATCGTAATACCCAGAGAATAGATGTCACTTCTGGCATCACTGTATCCGCCTCTGGCCTGTTCCGGTGAAATATAGTGAACCGATCCCACTGCGGTCGAACCGACGGTCTGGGAAGATACCGCTCTGGCGATACCGAAATCGGCCACTTTGACTTTACCATCCTTGGAAATAATCATATTCTGCGGTTTTATATCCCGATGTATAATATGCTGATCATGCGCAGCACCCACACCCTGTGCCACCTGAATTGCGATACCAATGGACTCCTTTACACCTAAGTGCCCCTTTTTCATAATATAGCTCTTCAGTGTAATTCCTTCGATTACTTCCATAACAATATAATGAAGTGTATCTTCATCTACAACATCATAAATACTGACAATATTAGGATGTGAAAGACCGGCTGCCGACTGTGCTTCCATCTTGAACTTACTGACAAAATTAGAGTCCTGGCTGAATTCCTCTTTTAATACCTTAATAGCCACAAGGCGATTTAGCTTATGGCATTTGGCACGATATACTTCCGACATGCCGCCGGAACCGATCTGATCCAGAATCTCATAACGTTCTTGTAAAAACATTCCGGGTTTTAGCATCATAATCCGTTCACCTCACTTATCTGAGGGTCAATAAGAACAACCGCAATGTTGTCCTTACCTCCGTTTTGATTTGCCATGGCGACCAGTGCTTTTGCTTTCGTCTCCAACGCCCCCGGCAGAAGCACCATCCTGAATATCGCCGAATTATCCACCATATTCGTAAGTCCGTCGGAACAAAGCAGTATGTAGTCACCGCGTTTTAAAGGCACCTCGAAGAAATCTACATCCACCTTTTTATCAATTCCAACGGCTCTGGTAATAATATTTTTTTTGATTTTATACTCCTTGCTATCTCGATTCATCTTGCCCAGAGAAACCATCTCTTCCACAAAAGAATGATCCTTTGTGACCTGACGGATTCCCTCTCGTTCAATTAAGTAAAGACGGCTATCCCCCACATTTGCCACATAGAGGGTAGAATCTTCAATCGTAGCCGCTACCAGTGTTGTCCCCATACCTGCCAGTTCTTCCGTCTCTTGTGCTTTCTCATACAATTCTATATTTACCTTAGTAATTCCGTTATTAAGCGTAGAAATCAAGTTTAAATCACTGCTGGTCTTTACATAATCCACTAATGAATCCACCAAATATCTGGATGCATAGTCTCCTGCTTTATGCCCCCCCATACCGTCTGCAACAATAAAGAGGTTTGGAAGAGGTCCGATTGGATCTGTAGTAGCAAACCGAACATCCTGGTTGATGGAACGAACCCGGCCGATATCCGTTACCGCATAAGTCTTCATAATTCCGCTTCCCTTTCTTTATCAATATAACTTTTGCGAAGCTGGCCACAGGCACCGTCAATATCCCGGCCCATCTCTCTTCTAATAGTAACATTTATTCCGCTTTTTTCAAGCAGATTCTGAAATGCCAATATAGCCGGACGGCCTGATTGGACATAATCTCTCTCTTTTATAGGATTGACCGGAATCAGATTTACATGACCATGTTGGTCTTTAATCAGTTTTACCAGTGCTCTGGCTTCATCCGGATTATCATTAATTCCCTGCACCAGACTATATTCAAACGTCATTCTCCGACCTGTCTTTTCAAAATAATAATGACAGACATCCAAGACGTCGCTGAGGCAATACCGATTGGCAATCGGCATTAATGTCTTTCTCACTTCGTCACTGGGTGCATGGAGGGAAAGTGCCAAAGTAATCTGTAGATTTTCATCTGCCAATTTTCGCATCTCAGGCACCAGTCCACAGGTTGATACGGTTATATTTCTCTGGCTGATATTTAATCCATTCTCGCCACTGAGGATTCTGATAAACCGAATTAGGTTGTCATAATTATCCAGTGGTTCTCCCGAACCCATAACGACTACATTCGATACCCGTTCTCCTGTCTCTGCCTGAATCCGATATACCTGATCCAGCATCTCCGAAGGACGAAGATTTCGCTCCAATCCATCCAGTGTCGAAGCACAAAAGCGACAGCCCATACGGCAACCCACCTGCGATGAGATACAGACCGAATTGCCGTGTTTATACCTCATCAGAACACTCTCGATTACATTTCCATCTTCCAGTTCAAATAAATACTTTCTGGTACCGTCTATTTTAGAAATCTTCACACAAGCCTGTTTTAAATTGACAAGATTGCATTCTGTTTTTAGTTTTTCCCGCAAATCCTTGGAAATATTTGTCATGTCATCAAAAGAAGAAACCAAGTCTTCGTGCATCCACTTATAGACCTGCTTCGCGCGAAATGGTTTTTCCCCTAATTTATTCAAAAATGTAATTAATTCTTCGAATGTCAATGACTTAATATCTGTTTTTTCCATTACATTTCATTCCTTTTCATCACCGCTATAAAAAAGCCATCACAGGGATGTATGCCCGGGAGCAGCTGAATATAACCGTCTTTCATCGTATCGGCGGTGAGCTTTGTGCCCAGACGCCCCTCGATATTCACCGGACTAAATGGGAAATTCTCCAAAAACCAACGGATATTTTCCTCATTTTCCTTCTTGTTAATCGTGCAGGTACTATAGATCAGTGTTCCGCCCGGTTTTACATACTGATATACCACCGATAGCATCGCTCTCTGGAGGCGAATCAGATCCTCTGTTTTCTCTAATGTCATATTGTATTTAATATCCGGTTTCCGGCCAATGATTCCCAAACCGGAACAAGGCAGATCCGCAATCAGCACATCTGCTTTTTTCTCTGAATCTGCATCGTATATCAGGGCATCCAAGACCCGTGCCTTGATATTCTTAAGCCCGCTGCGATGGATGTTTTCCTCTATCATAGCCACTTTGGATTCACTTATATCCCTAGATTCCACCATACCGGTTCCGTGCAACAATTCTGCCGCATGGATGCTTTTACCACCGGGAGCTCCGCATACATCGATGATATAATCACCGTCCCGGATTCCCGCGGCATCGCCTGACAGGGAAGAGCTGAGATCCTGTACCTGAATGAATCCTTTTGTAAAGGCATCCAGACGTTCCAGATAATCCACGCCCAAAAGCGTAACAACACCTTCGGAATAGCCGCTGTCACCAAGCTCCACACCCTGAGATTGAAGCGATGCTCGAATCTCTTCCAATGTTGCTTTATTAAGATTACATCGAACGGTAAGTGGTTTTTCTTCCAAAAAGCTCTCCAGAATCCGCGTTACTTCATCATCACCGTACTGTTCTTTGAATTGTTTCAGCATCCAATCGGGCACCGAATATCGCACCGAATCACTATGAAATACAATGGTTTCTTTCTCTCTTGAAATCGTTCGAAGTACTCCATTCACAAACCCTTTAAGCATCTTGAATCCACGGCGTTCTGCTAATTTAACAGCCTCATTACAAACTGCCGAATCAGGTACCCGGTCCATATAGCAGATCTGATAGACCGACATCCGAAGAAGCGTACGGATGACCGGTTTCATCTTATTTACCTTTACCTTGGAATATAAATTCAGGATATAATCAATCTGAATCAGGTATTCAATCGTCCCATCCACGATTCGTTTAATGAAAGAGCGATCCTGTTTCTCCAGATACTGATATTTGGTAAGTGCCTGAGATAACACCACGTGGCTGTACTGTTTTTTCTCCAGTACCTCTAAAAGCACATCCAGAATAATCTCCCGAACTACAGGTTCCTTAGTCATCTCTTCTTCCTCCAAATAAAATCAGAAGACGTAATAACTGTAAGATTGAACCGGCTGCTGCCGCCACATAAGTGAGTGCCGCTGCTCCCAGCACTTTCTTTGTCTCCCCGACTTCTTCGCCCTGTAAGATTCCGGTTTCACCAAGTAATTTAACCGCACGGGCAGATGCATTGAATTCTACCGGAAGTGTGATCAGCTGGAACAGTACGGATAATGAGAAAAACAAGATACCGAGCTGCACTAAAGGAGAGCCGGCACCTGCAATAAATACACCTAATAGAATAATCGGCCATGAAATCTGAGCTCCGATATTCACTACGGGAATAATCGCGCCACGAAGTTTTAATGGAACATATTCGGTATTATCCTGCATCGCATGACCACATTCGTGAGCCGCTACGCCAATCGCCGATACGGAAGTCGAATCATAGACCGATTCCGATAAATTCACCGTCTTTGTCCTGGGGTCATAGTGATCCGTCAGGTTTCCCGCCACCTTTCGAACGGTCACATCGTAGATTCCCTGACTATTCAAGAGCTTCTTTGCCGCATCAGCACCTGTCATCCCCGTCATACTTCTGACTTTGGAGTATTTGCTAAACGTGCTGTTCACTCTGGCCGAAGCCCACATAGAAAGTACTACACCTATTAATACAAGTATAATTGTTGGGTCTAACCCATATCCATAATATCCAAACATCTAAAAATCTCCTTTCTTTTCCACTAAAACCGTATCTTTTAAAACTATATTCGTTAACCGTGTTCCCACTTGCAATGGAAATCCACGGAGAAACGCTCCGGCATCCATACGTTTTTTGCCTTCTAACTGCAATTCTTTGACTAAAAGACTGCCACATCCTGTCTGGACCGCAAAAAAGTCTTTTCCGATTTCTGTGATCTGTCCCGGGAGAATCGATGCATCGCCTTTTAAGCCGGTCATTAATTCTTCAG
Source organism: Clostridium sp. (assembly GCA_036634775.1). GTDB lineage: Bacteria > Bacillota > Clostridia > Lachnospirales > Lachnospiraceae > Otoolea. Next base: position 11,424 of record JAVWRQ010000003.1, on the reverse strand, counting down.
ACCGCACTTCTGCAGACCATATCTTCATCGTCTTCCCCTGAAAGTGAGTATAGGCACTGGGCCATGGATTTAAACCGCGCACCAGACGTTCAATGGCTGCTGCCTCCATGCTCCAATCAATGTTTCCCAGTGATTTACTAAGCATCCCCGCATAAGAAGCGCCTTCTTCCGGCTGCTTGGTTCGGATGGCGGTACCTCTCTCCAGTTGATCCAGCGTAGAGAGAATCAACTTCCCACCTTCATGGCTGAGTTTGTCGAATAAACTGCCACCGGTTTCATCCGGTGCCAAAGAAACAACGGATGTTTCCAGCATATCCCCGGTATCCAGACCAACATCCATCATCATCGTCGTGACGCCGGTTTCTTTATCACCATTGATCACTGCCCACTGAATCGGCGCCGAACCACGGTACTTGGGGAGTAGCGATGCATGAATGTTCACACAGCCATACAACGGAAGATCTAGAATCCGTTTAGGTAAAATCTGTCCAAATGCAGCTACTACGATAACTTCCGGTGCAATCGCCACCAGTCTGTCGAAGAATTCTTCATCGGTCTTTACCCGTTTTGGCTGATAGACAGGAATGTTATATTCCATCGCTTTTTCTTTTACCGGAGTCATAAGAACTGCTTTTCCCCGTCCCTTGGCTTTATCCGGCTGTGTAACAGCGGCAACTACCAAATGTCCGGCATGAATCAGTGATTCCATCGCCTCTACTGCAAAATCAGGTGTGCCCATAAATACTATTTTCATATAATCTTCCTTTTTTGCTTCTATATTTTTCTTTATTCTTCGCCCGGTTCAAGCGAGACGTCTTCTAATTCACCCTCTACTACATTGACGAACAACTGACCTTTTAGATGATCGCACTCATGGCAAATTGCCCTAGCCAGCAGTCCATCGCCTTCTAAAATAATCTCTTCCATATCCTCGTTGAGCGCTTTTATCTTTACATGATCCGGTCTGGTCACGATGCCCGATTTACCCGGTACGCTTAAACAGCCTTCCGATCCGGTCTGACTTCCGCTTTCTTCCAAAATCTCCGGATTGATCAGGATATATTGATTGCCATCTTCTACATCGATTACCACAATCTGTTTTCTGATTCCCACTTGAGATGCTGCAAGTCCTACCCCATTATACTCGTACATCGTATCCAACATATCTTCGATGAGTTCCTCAATACGTGGTGTCATCTCTTTTACCGGTTTACATTCCTTGGTGAGAACTTCGTCGCCTATTGTTCTGATTGTTCTGATTGCCATCTCTGTTTCCTCTCTTTATCTAACATTCTATTTACGAAATATCATATTGAATCGAAACATTCCGGAAATTTTCATCGCCGGCGGTCAGAGATTCTATAATACCCCTAATTTTATCAAGTATAGCACAATTTGTAGTCTTTATATATAAAATTTTTCTGTATATATCATTAACTTTATAGACCGGGGCTTTCACCGGTCCAACAATCTGCGCTTCATTTCCCAAAAGTTCCGCATGTTTGGCACAAAGTTCGGCACAGTGATTTAACTTTGCTTCACTGGCAGCAGCAAAAAGTACAGCTTCCATACGACAGACCGGTGGGTAATTCATCATCTTCCGATACATCATTTCCTGTTTATAAAAGGCTTTGTAGTCTTGTCGGACGGCAGTCTCGATACTGTAATGTTCCGGATTATAAGTCTGAATCACTACATTTCCCTCTTGTTTTCCTCTTCCGGCTCTTCCCGCCGCCTGGGTCAGAAGTTCAAATGTCCGCTCCGCACACCGGTAATCCGGTGTGTTAAGAGACAGATCAGCGGCCATAATTCCAACCAGAGTAACTGCAGGAAAGTCGTGTCCTTTTACGATCATCTGCGTACCAATTAAGATATCTGCCTCATGTCCTGCAAAAGCAGCCAATATCTCTTCGTGGCTTCCCTTCTTTGCCGTCGTATCCGCATCCATACGCAGAACCGATGCACCGGGAAATGCCTTCTTTGTCATCATCTCCAACTGCTGGGTTCCCACGCCAAAATTGGCAATATAAGGAGAACCGCAGGATGGACACTGTTTCATAAGTGGTACCGAATATCCACAATAGTGGCATACCAGTCGCCCATTCTTATGAAGTGTCAGTGAAACATCACAGTGGGGACACTTCACCGCTTCACCACAAGAACGGCAGGATACAAAGTTTGAATATCCTCTACGGTTCATGAACAGCATAATCTGTTCTTTTTTATTTAATCGGTCTTCAATCAATTCTTTTAATCGCCCACTGAAGATCGTTTTATTGCCGGATTTTAATTCTTCTCTTAGATCTGCGACTTCGACCACGGCCAAGCGGCTGTCCTTTACGGCCCGATTCTCCAGCGTAAGCAGTTCATATTCACCGGAAACCGCTTTTGTATAGCTTTCCAAGGAAGGCGTGGCTGAACCCAGTACCAGGCTGGCTCCCGATAAACGGGCACGTTCTTCCGCCGTATCTCTGGCATGATAGCGGGGCATCGTCTCACTTTTATATGCACCCTCATGCTCTTCATCTATAATGATTAATCCCAGATTCTCAAAAGGAGTGAATAGGGCAGAACGGGGGCCTATCATGATTGATATCTCCCCTTTCATCGCTCGTTCCCATTGATCATAGCGTTCCCCCGCTGAAAGACGGGAATTAATGATCGAGATCTGATCGCCAAACCGCTTATAAAAACGGATGACCGTCTGGTACGTAAGAGCAATTTCGGGAATGAGCAGAATCACCTGTTTTCCTTCCGCAATCACATGCTCCATCAATTCCATATACACTTCGGTCTTTCCACTTCCGGTAATACCATAGAGCAGATACGTTTTTCTGATCTTATTTTTATAATCTTCTATAAAGTGTTGGGTGGCGGCCTGCTGTTCTGCGTTTAAAAGAGCTGTTTTCCCGGTATGTTCCGTCATTTTGACCGGATTTCTATAAACTTCCCGGCTCACCACTTCGATATACTTTTTATCTACCAACGGTTTTAAAGAAGTCGATGTGATTCTAAGCTGATTCTCTGCCATTTCAAAAGGAATCACAGAGGATGCCCGAAACGCTTCCAGAATTCTGGTTCTGGCCTTGTAGCTCTTCTTCTCTGCCTCCTGAATCGCCGCCTCCAGTTCTTCCCTTTCTAAAAGGCAGTGGATGCTCTTCTTCTCTTTTGGTTTCATCTTTTGTTTCACCGGAAGCACTGTTTTAAGAGCCTGATTCATCGTGGCACCATACGTTCGGCGCATCCACCATGCCAACTGAATCAGCTGGGATTGAACCGACATTCCTTCGGTCACGACCCCAGCTATCTCTTTTGTCTTATTAAGATCAAACTCTGATGTATTACTTAAGCCAACTACATATCCTTTTCGCAGCGTATTTCCGCTTCCAAAAGGAACCAATACCTGCACCCCTACAAAAATAAGTTCTGAAAGATGTTCCGGAATCTTATACTGAAAGGTTCGGTCTACTTTTTCATGAGATATGTCAATGATTACATTGGCATAGCAATTGATCATAGTTTCACCTGCTCCGTCTTTATGAAATATGCTGCTGTTTCACCCAGATTCATGCTGTTAGAACCTTTGAATAATACAGCATCACCGGGTTTTAAGCTCTTTTTTAAATACTCGGTCATATCACTCTTTTCATCTTCCAAAAAGCATACCGCATGAATCGAATCTTCCAATCCTCCGGCAATCTCTTTTGCCAGTTCACCATAAGTGACCACTTCATCAATCGGCTGTTTTTGCAAAAATTCTCCTATTTCATAATGAAAATGCGGTGAATCCTCGCCTAATTCTTTCATATCTGCCAGAACGGCAATCCTGCGTCCTTTAGGATGAAGTGCTGCCAGGACGCGAATCCCTGCCTTCATCGAATCGGGACTGGCATTATAGGTGTCATCGATAATTGTAATTCCTTTATTTTCATAAATTTGCTGACGGTTCTTAAAGCCTTCGAACTCCGCCAGTTTTTCAGCTGCTGCCTCCAAAGACACATGACAGCGGTCTGCTACCGCCAATGCCGCCAGTGCATTTAATATATTATGTTCTCCCATAATATTCAGTCTCACCGGGATGCGCTGTTCCCCATGTTTCATAACAAACGATGGTTTTCCCTCTTGAATGTCTATATCCACCGCCCGATAGTCATTATTCTCCCCGATACCGTAATACACGGTCTCGTAACCATCTTTGGCTTTCACCTCTTTTAACAGGTCATTATCACCATTTAAAAATAAAATTCCGCCTTCTTTTAATCCATCCTGAATATTTAATTTCTCATGAAGAATATTCTCTCTGGAACCCAGATTCTCGATATGAGTCACTCCTACATTTGTAATCAGAGCCATATCAACTCCGGCTATATGGGAAATGACGGTCATCTCTCCCGGCTCACTCATCCCCAGTTCTAATACACCGATTTCATCTGCACTCCCGATCTCGGAGATCGTAATGGGAACACCGATCTGACTGTTGTGATTGGCCGGTGTCTTAAACACCTTATATCCGGCACTTAAAGCCGCCGCTACCATCTCTCTGGTCGTTGTTTTTCCTACACTGCCCGTAATTCCAATTAACGGCAGTGTCAAACGGCTTCTAAGAAAATATCCAATATCCTGAAGTGCTTTCTTCGTATCAGCAACTCGAATCAGTGCTCCGTTCATCCCCTCGGGACATTCAGTATGCTGCGAAGTAAGGGATGCTTTTGCACCATTTACCATCGCCTGATGAATAAAGCGGTGTGCATCGTTCTTTTCTCCCACCAACGGAACAAACAGGTCATTTCCCTGCATCGTTCTGGAATCGATACTGATATGCTGTAACGGCGTCGTGCCATCTCCTGCAAGGAGCGTTCCACCGGTGGCTTCTACTATATCTTTTACCGTTATATGCTCCATTTTTTAACAACCTCTTCCACTACCGATCGATCCAGGAATGGGTATCTGACCCCCTCAATTTCCTGATAATCCTCGTGTCCTTTTCCAATAATCGCAATGATATCACCCTTTTGGGCGTGTACCATACTGTATTCAATCGCTTCTCTTCGATCCGGAATTTCTAAAAACTTGCCGTTGGTCTTAGCCAGTCCGGTCTTGATATCTGCCAATATATCTTCCACCTTCTCAAAGCGGGAGTTATCTGCCGTGATAATCGAAAGATCGGCCAGATTACCGCCTATCTCCCCCATGGAATAACGTCGGTCCCTGGCGCGGTTCCCACCGCATCCAAATACACAGACAAGGCGTTCCGGATGATAATCTCTCAATGTTTTTAAGAGACTCTCCATGCTGACCGCATTGTGGGCATAGTCTACGATCACCGTACACTTTGCCGATTTGTAAACAATTTCCATCCGGCCATCTACGCTCATATGCTCTAATGCATGTGCGATTTTCTCTTTTGGCAAATCAAAAAAACTGCATACGCCGACGGCTGCCAGTGCATTGTATACATTAAAACGCCCCGGCACATTCACCCGCAGTTTGATATCGTAATCGCCGGTCACCTGGAAATCCAGACCTACAAAGTCATGTTCTCTTATATATTGTAGGTTCTCTGCCATAAAATCTGCCGCATGATCCAGTGCAAATGTTTTAACCGTTGCTGCCGAGCCCTCTATGATCGATTCAAAATGTTCATCATCCCGATTCACCAGCACAATCCCGCTGTTCTGTAAAAGCTGTTTTTTATAATATAAATACTCCTCAAAAGTCGCATGCTCATTTGGACCGATATGGTCATTGGAGATATTCAGAAAAATCGAATAATCGAAAAAGATACCGTCCACACGATGCATCAGATAGCTCTGAGAAGATACTTCCATCACCATATAAGTACATCCTTCTTCCACCATTCTGGCAAAATATTCCTGCAGAATATAAGATTCCGGTGTCGTGTTTTTCGTGGGGTAATGGTTCGCACCGATCACCGCACCATTTGTGCCAATCAGCCCCACCTGTTCTCCTGCTGCTTCCAAAATCGATTTGATCATATAGGTAGAGGTAGTCTTTCCTTTCGTACCGGTCACTCCGATGGATACCATCTTTCTGACCGGATAGTCAAATCGAGCCGCAGATAAAAGAGACAGGGCATTTCTGCCGTTTTCCACCTTAAGAACTGTGATATCTGCCGGTACATCGATGTCTTCTTCCACCACGAACACCCGGGTGCCTTTTTTTAACACCTCAGGAACAAATTGATGGGAATCTGTATTCGCACCTTTCATGCATACAAACACACTGTGTTCGGCCGCTTTTCTGGAATCATAGACCACTTCCTCTACTTCTTCTTCCAAGCTTCCCTGCATCATTTCATATTTGAGCTCTGACAGCCATTCTTTAAGCTTCATCTCTATTCCTCCGACCTGTTTTCAAATTCTTCCATACTCATCAGTACTTTCCTTGGTTTTGTCCCCTCTTCGTCACCCACGACTCCTGCCTCTGCCAGCTGATCCATAATTCTGGCTGCCCGGTTAAAACCAATCTTATACATTCTCTGCAGCATGCCGATGGATGCCTTATCCTTTTCTATAATAAAACGTCCGGCCTGTGTAAAGTAGGCATCTCGGTCACTTACGGCAGAAGGTGTCTCCATCTGGGAAGCACCGGTAATCTTATTTTCAATCTCTGCATTATAATCCGATGTCATCCCTTGATCCGTCAGGAAGTCCACGATCTTCGTCACTTCCTGGTCTGCCACAAAGGCGCCCTGCACACGCTGTGGTTTCGAAACTCCGGCAGGATAAAAGAGCATATCGCCTTTACCCAGCAGTTTCTCCGCTCCATTCATATCAATAATCGTTCGGGAATCCACACCGGATGATACAGAAAATGCGATACGCGATGGAATATTGGCCTTGATCAGACCGGTAATCACATTCACCGATGGTCTCTGTGTCGCGATGACCAAGTGAATCCCGGCCGCTCTGGCCAGCTGTGCCAAACGGCAGATGGAATCTTCTACTTCTCCCGGAGCGACCATCATAAGATCTGCCAACTCGTCTACTATGATAATGATCTGTGGCAATTTCTCCGGTTTATTTTCATCTTCGATATTCTCAATATTCTTTACTTTTTCATTATAACCTTTTAGATCTCTGACATTATACTGTGCAAACTTCTGATAGCGGTCTGTCATCTCCGCTACGGCCCAGTTCAGTGCCCCTGAGGCTTTCTTCGGGTCCGTCACGACCGGAATCAGCAGGTGGGGAATTCCATTATACACACTTAATTCCACTACTTTTGGGTCAATCATAATGAGTTTGACTTCTTCCGGTGTGGCCTTATAGATAATACTCATAATCAGTGTATTAATGCAGACCGATTTACCGGAACCGGTCGCACCGGCGATAAGCAAATGAGGCATCTTCGCGATATCGGTCACCACGGTCTGCCCTGCGATATCTTTACCTACGGCAAAAGATACCTTGGATTTATGATTCTTAAATTCCTCCGATTCCAAAAGGTCTCTGAGAAATACGGTATTATTTTCTTTGTTGGGAACTTCAATTCCCACCGCCGATTTGCCCGGAATTGGCGCCTCAATACGGATATCCGATGCCGCCAGGTTGAGTTTAATATCGTCGGAAAGTGCCACAATCTTGCTGACTTTGACACCTTGTTCGGGATGCAGTTCATATCGTGTAACCGATGGACCGCAGCTGATATTCGTCACGGTCACGCCCACACCAAAATTCTGCAGCGTCTGCTGCAGTTTAATCGCTGTTTCTCTATACTCTTTTTCCGAAAATCCGTTGGTATTGGCTGTGCCTTTTTTAAGCAGATCCAACGGTGGGAATTTATATTCTTTCTTAACGACCGGCAGTTCTGCTTTCTTTTCAATCAGTTCCGGTACAGTGAGTTCATCATCGGGACGTGCTTTACGCTCTTCCCTCTTCTTCTCCATGGTTTTTCTTACCATCTCAGTATCCGTCTCGATGATTTTACCGGAAGCTGTCACTACGGTCTTAGGCTCCTCAGGAATGAAAAAGCTGTCATAATTAATGCCCGCTTCTTCTTGATCCACCGGGTCGATCTCATAGTAGCCCTCAGCGTCGATGGCATCGTCCGCATCCACTACTTCACCCAGAAATTGATCTGCGATGGATTCTTCTATCGGCTCATCAACCTCTACCATGGACATCTCTTTTAATGTCCTCGTATCATGACTGACATAAAGATCGTCCGGTTCTTCCGAATCATGCTCTTTATATGTAGATATACAATCCGATGGAAGCGCAATATTACCACGGAATATGTCGGCTGGATTCGTCGGTTTCTCCAACGATTCCGGTACCGGCTCCGGTATTGATTCCTGTATTGGTTCCTGCAATGATTCCTGTAAGGGTTCCTTTTCCGGAAGAATCGACTCATGCATCCCACTGGGCACGCCCGACACAAAGCCACGCAGCAGCGGTTCATAAGTCAGCTTCGTGGCATCCAGATCTACCCCTCTCACCATCTGTTCTTCCCGATCTCGCCGCTGCTCTTCTCTGCGCTCATCGTGAATTACTTTTCTGCGATCCATATCTTCCCGTGCATATTGGTAAGCTTTTCCACTTCCCCGTTTTACCAAATTCACCAAAGACTTCTCTGTAATGCAGACAATCCCAATAGCCAGTGTAACAATCAACACCAGATAGGAGCCGATTGTCCCGATCAATGGGTGCAAAAGCATCACGAGGCCGCCTCCGATTAAGCCACCGCCACTTCCGCCGGCGCCGGATCTGCTATAATATTCCATGATTTTCTGTCCCTCTTTATAACCGTCGCCCAGCAATAGCTGAGCCAGTCCGCAGAGAGCCAGAAGCACGATGAGTACCGCAGTTATCTTTACTGCTGCCCGCATATCGCCTCGATTGGACATGTAAAAACAGGTGCCCACAAAGAGCAGAATCGGTGCCAGGTAGCCAATACTGCCAAAGATCCCCAGCATGACGCCGCGGCAGATATCTCCTACGGTCCCACAAAGATGAAAGTTACTCAAAAACAGAAGTACCGATATCGCAAATGAAATGATAATCGCCACTTCGTTTCTTATAAAACTGTTTTTATTGGATTTACTTGTTGTTTTTTTTGCTGTACTTCTTTTTCTTGCTGCACTGCTGTTTCTCGCTGCACTGCTGTTTTTTGTTGTACTGCTATTTTTTACGGTACTGCTGTTTTTTGTTGTACGACTATTTTTTACAGCCGCTTTTCCTTGTCCCGAATGACCGGTGCCTCCGGTTGTTCGGGATCCGGTCTTGGCGGTTCCCTGTCTTTTCTCGCTTACACTTGCCACTCTATCCAGCCTCCAAACATATCTTCGACATTCTACATAGGATAGTATACATAAATTTGGAAAAAATTGCAACGCAGTTAAAGTTTTTTCTGTTCTTCAATCAATTCGTTTAATTTTTCCAGTGCCTCTTTAATTCCACCTATTTGATTAATTAATCCCTGTTTTACCGCATCTTCTCCCACCAATACGGTTCCCAGATCTTTTGTCAGCATTTTTGTATTTAACATTAGATTTCTTAACTGATCATAGGCAATATCAGCGTGTCCCGACACAAACTTAAGGATTCGATCCTGAATCATTTCAAAATATTCATAGGTCTGAGCTGCACCGATTACCATACCGGTCATACGTACCGGATGTACCATCATCGTCCCGGTCGGCACAATAAAGGAATAATCTGCGGCCACCGCCAGAGGGACACCGATGGAATGACTGTCTCCAATGACCAGGGACACCGTCGGTTTACTGAGAGATGCCACCATCTCCGCCAGTGCCAGTCCACAGCTTACATCTCCTCCAATGGTATTAATTAGCATCAGCAATCCATCCACGTCGCTGCTGTCCTCAATTTCCGCTAACTTAGGCAGAATATGCTCATATTTTGTAGTTTTTGAATTGCCTGACAAATTCTCATGCCCCTCTATTTCCCCTATAATCGAAATCAAATGAATATTGTGACTGCTATTATTTTCTTTTAATTCCACCTGTCCTGTTTCTATGATTTGATCATTTTTACTGCTTTCCCTATTTTGATCATTTTCTCGATTCGAATGTTCCTCTTTATTTTTATGCGACATAGTCAGACTCCTTCTCATTTTTAATTTTACCGGCATTTTCAGTATGCATGGTTTCTCCTTTTCTTATACCTATTTTATTATCCCATGAGAAGCATTTGACATTATTAAATACAGGCATTAAACTAAATCTAATTGTAACTGTTCAGAGGGGGATTACTATGTCGGATTACCATATCAGTCAGATTTTTTTTGATAATAAGCGAGAAATGAAACAACTGGATACACTTTTAGAAAAAGAAGGCATTGAGCGGGATAAGAATTTAGATTATACCATCGGATTGTACGACGAAGATTATACTTTGGCTGCTACCGGCTCCTGCTTTGGCAACACCTTACGATGTATGGCAGTGGATTCACACTATCAGGGCGAAGGACTTTTAAATCAAGTGGTAAGTCATCTGATCGACTATGAATACAGTCGGTCTGTGATTGATTTATTTTTATATACCAAATGTGATAAGGCTTTTTTCTTTAAAGATCTGGGGTTTTATGAGATTGCCAGAGTGGACGGAAAAGTTGTTTTTATGGAAAACCGTAAGCAGGGATTTAGCGGATATCTGGAGAATCTGAGAAAAGAGACCGAGCTGCAGGTCATAAATCGCAAGATGATCTTAACACCGGACACGCTTACCGGTGCTGTCATTATGAATGCGAATCCTTTTACTCTGGGACATCTGTATCTGCTGGAACAGGCATCTGCTGCCTGCGGTCTGCTCCACGTATTTGTGGTGTCTGAAGATCGATCGGCCGTACCTTTTGAGGTACGTTTCAATCTGGTCAAAAGGGGTTCTGCCCATCTAAAGAATCTGGTATTTCACCAAACCGGGAACTACATGATTTCAAATGCCACCTTCCCCTCTTATTTCTTAAAAGATGTGGATACGATCATTCGCTCCCATGCCGGACTGGATATCACGATCTTTACACAAATAGCAAAATCACTGGGAATTGCCGCCCGTTTTGTAGGAGAAGAGCCTCTCAGTCAGGTCACGGCTATCTATAATCAGGTGATGACGGCAGAACTAAAACACGCCGGCATCGACTGTATCGTAATCCCAAGGAAAACAAATACAAACAATACCGACGTGATCAGTGCCTCTGCTGTAAGAAGTCTGATTCATCAGGGGGCAATCGGGTCAATCAAAGAGTTAGTACCCGAATCCACCTATGAATACTTCACTTCTCCCGAATCCCAGCCGGTGATTCAGGCTATTCAGGCAGAAGCTGATGTGATTCATTATTAAACGGTAACTATTCAGAGGGCGGAAAAATAGCTGTGGAAAGCAGCATCAAGCTTGCTTGTAAGCGGCTTTTTACAACTATTTTCACATCGGAGGAATCTCC
>JAVWRQ010000002.1:88496-101523 GCA_036634775.1 Clostridium sp. | reverse complement strand
AAGAATCAGCGAATTATAGTAAACTTTTTTACAACATAATATCTATTATGTTGTATTTTTTTATTCTATAGAATTAATTCCAACGCTTCCAACTGCTGCCGGTATTCCCTCCCGGAAGACATCGTGTAGATCCTCGTCGTCTCGATATTACTGTGCCCCATAATGTCCGCTAATTTCACAACATCCTTCCCCATCGCATAGAACGTCCGCGCAAAAAGATGGCGCAGATTATGTGGAAATATCTTCTGCGCCATGACATGTGCTTCTATATATAAGGATTTCATCTCTCGCCAGATATTGCTCCGGTCCAACGGTCGACCGGTCCTCGTGATGAAGATTTCCCCTTTTGAGAGTTCCTGCTTCTTAATATAAAGAAGTAACTGCTGTCTGAGTTTCCCCGAGACAATCATACTTCGGTTCTTACCTTTATTAAAGATCTGCAGACTGCCCGTTTTCACTGCCTCCACGGTCACAAAGTGCAGTTCACTCACCCGGAGTCCCAGACTGCATAAGGTCTGCATGAGAATCGCAAGACGTTCTTTCCCACGGCTCTGAGCCGTCTGAATCAGTCGAACATACTCTTTTTTCTGCAGTTCCTTTGCTTCCTCCGAGCACAGTTTTCGTTGAACCTTGACCAGTTTTACCCGGTACTCCCGCCATCCGGCAAATTCCAGAAAACAGTTAAGGGCAGCGATCATCGAGTTGACACTTCTGACCCGATAGCTCCGGAGCAACCACTCCTTATACCGGATCACCTGTTCCTTGTCTACTGCACGCCCCGATAAAAAGGTGATGAACATCCTCAAATCATGAGAATACTTCATAATCGTAGCCGCTGCCCGCTCTTCTTTTCTAAGATATTCCTGAAATTCTTCTATCATTTCTGCCTGAATGGTACTACTCGTTCTGTCCGTCATCTGTTTGCTCTCCTCATATAGTAATACTGCTAACTATATACTATAATTGGCTAATGCGCTACCATTCTCTTATCGCAATACATGCTCTTTTGATTACCACACTTCACGCCTTACTTGATTTCTTCAGTCACTTCCGCCATCTTCGACACATCTCCGATCAAGATCGCACCTTTTAACCGGTTGTTGACATAGTAGTATTTCTCATACTGTTTCTTAGCATCGTCCTTCATCTCCATGGTCCGATAGGCCAGCTTCTCATTCTTTCCATTGTCTCCGATCGCATAGAGCGCAGTGTTCATACCGTGGAAGGACATACCGGGAGAGGGCTGCTCATAGATGGCTTCCTCACCTGCCGCACTCATTCCCGCGATTTTTCCCTGCTCCGAAGCTTCCGGCCAGATAGCAAAGTTGACACCCTCATACTGGACACAGTCTCCGCAGGCATAGATATCCGGCATACTCGTTGCCATATTCTTACCTACTACAATCGCTTTATCCACTTCAATTCCCGCTTCTTTTGCCAATCCGGTATTGGCACGCACGCCGGCTGATACGATGACCATCTGTGCCGGTATCACGCGTCCATCGCCCAGACGGACTCCCGTAATTGCGCTGCTGCCGGAGTCTTGGTCACTGCCCTCGATGGCCTCGATTTGAACACCGGTATAGATGGCGATGTTCTCTGAGGCGGCAATCGTCTTAAGCATCTCTCCTGCTGCTGCATCCAACTGTCGTCCCATCAGCTGAGGTGCTAATTCCAGAACCGTTACTTCACATTTGGATTTCTTGAATTCCCATGCTGCTTCCAGGCCCAAAACACCACCGCCGATCACGGCTACCTGTTTGACCTGTGGCAGTAAACGATTGATTTTTTGAATATCTTCTATACGGCGGATCGCAATCACGCCCTCTTGTTCGGAACCTTTAATCGGAGGAACAAAACATTCGGAACCGGTAGCCAGAATCAGTTTTGTATATTTGAGTTTTAATCCACCATCTATGGTGACCTGTTTTTCCTTTGTATCAATCGACCGTACTTTCTTTGACAGAACCCTTGTGATATTCTGCTTCTCATACCAGCTGTCTTCATGCACTGCGATCTGCCCCGGAGTGAATCCGGCCATCATCGTCTTAGTCAGCATCGGACGGTTGTATGTATCAAAGGATTCCTCTGAAATCATCACAATCGAAGCTGTTTTATTTCTGTCACGGATCGCCTCTGCGGCTGAAAGACCGGCAATTCCATTTCCAACAATTACAAAAAAGTCATCTGTGTCATGTTTAAATGTAATTTCATCGGCATCTACTTCCACAAAATACTCCCGTCCTACGCCGCACACAGGGCAGGTATCCAGAGATGCATCAAAAATCTCTCCGCAAATCAGACATTTGACCAGTTTTCGTGCTCCGGTACCTTGTTTTCTGGGATTTTCCTTCTCCTGTACCAGACATCCAAAGTTGTATCCATATTCATAGGCATTCATCCGATCCACTTCACCCGGTTTGAATTTTACACGGAATCCATCATCCGGAACGTTCATCTTAAGTTGTTTCAGACGTTCGATAATGTGGGGAACGCCCTCTCCGCTCCATCCATAACTGCCAAATGCAGAGGCGTATTTACCACCGTGGGTCGCTGCAAAGATAGAGGTCGTCAAATCCCATATTGGTTTTAATGCTTCGCCTACAATCGTCGGTGTGCCAAAGAGAATTCCATCGGCAAAGCTCATCTCTTCCAGAACATCTTCCGGCTTGGTCTCCACCATATCATAAGTCCGTACAGAGATGGAACCGCTGTCTTTGATTCCTTCGGCGATTTTCCCGGCCAATTCTTTGGTATATCCATAGGCACTGACATAAGGAATAATCACCGTCTTCTCCTTGTTGGGACTGACCGGTGCACACCAAGTCTCATATAGGTCAAATATCTCCGAAAGCTTTGTATCCAGCACAGGTCCGTGACCGGTACAAATCATATCAATATCCATCTCACGCACCCGTCTCAGTGCTTTTAACATATAGGATTTAAATGGTCCGATGATACAGTCAAAATAGTATTTTGCTGCACGCAGATAGCCCTCTTCATCGGTCACTTTGCTTCTTAAGATTCCCTCAAATCCATAGTGGGCACCAAATGAGTCACAGGTAATCAGAACCTTCTCTTCCTCAATATAGGTGTACATCGTATCCGGCCAGTGCAGGTTGGGCACCGACATAAAGCGAAGCGTGCGCCCACCGATTTTCATGGTTTCTTCGTTCTTTACCGAAATGCTGTAGAAATCCCGATTTACAATATTTTTCAGAAAATTAATGGCGCAGCCCGTAGCCACGATTTTTAAGTTTGGATTCAGATCAAGGAGCATCTCCACACTGCCTGCATGATCCGGTTCAGTATGGTTCATCACCAGATAGTCAATATCCGCGATATCGGTAATCTGCTTTAATTCTTCTAGATATTCATCAAAGAACCTGGCTTTCGCCGTCTCAAAAAGAACGGTTTTATCCTCTGTCTTAAGTACATAGGAGTTATAGGTCGTTCCAAACTCCGTAGACATAATAATATCAAATACCTCTAACCCTTTGTCTACAATACCGGTCCAGTAAAAATTCTCTTTTAGTTTTAATGTCTGCATCTGTTGTCCTCCTTGAACGTCTGTGTTTAACCTTTCGATTCGTCTTATTATGGCAAATACGAATCAATTTATGTGATGTTTTATCCAAATAAAGCACACCGAATGATATATAACAGAAAAAGGTGCACCGGATAAAACCAATAAAATACATATTTAAATGTTGTATTTCCCCGCTCTCCATAATAGAAACGAATGGGAATAAATGCCAGCGCAGCAATACCGCCGTAGCTCCATGATTCAATAAATGCCATCACAGCGCCTGCTGTCAGCTGTTTTCTTGGATCCTTGCGAAAAAGATAGAGACCGGTCATCATGAGAATCCCCAGCGCACCATAGTCCGTTTTTAGAAGTGTGGCGGTGCCGCAGGCCAGCAGAATCGTCACGCCCTGCAGGATTCTCCGATTCTCCAACCGGTCTAAGAGTATCAAAGTAAGCAGGCCGATAGCCAGAGTAAAATATACATTCTGATAATTCCCTTCCCACACGCGGTCAAAAATCGCCAAATCAAACGGTACTTCTGAAATTACCGCAAAAACAGCCAGATTCAGGAAGTATCGCTTTACATCATGGGTATGTAGAAACCCCTCCACCAGGAGAAATGCAAAGATAGGAAAAGCAAGCCGTCCTACCAGCCGCATCAGTATCGCTACCATATACCAGCTCTCATTATAATCCGTGCTCATCACTCCTTTTTGGATCAGAGCTGTCCCCATATGATCAATGAGCATGATGGTCATGGCAATTAGTTTCAGAGTGGTTCCGGTGAAGCCGGAGGTGGAGATTGTTTTCATCTGCATAGGTGCATGCCTTTCCTCGGTGGTTCATGTTTATTGAAGTGGTTCCCACTTTTGTTCCGTCATCTTCTTTTCAATCTCCGCCCATGACTGATTAGCGAACATGATTGAACTCTGGGTCGAAGATTTCGGAGCTTTATACCACTTCTTTTCACTCACTTTATAAATCAAAGTAGCATTCCAATTGCTCCCCGTATCAGAAGAAGCATACATAAGTACATCTTCTTTCGTTGTATTGCTTACATTTTCCTTTTCCTTGATATTAATATAGGGTTGAATATACAGTGCTTTATCTGCTGCGACTCCATTGCTTTGGAGAATTGCTTTATCAAATTGCGGCCATCCTTCTGTGTACATTGAATCCCGTAAGTATTTCCTTAGGTTGTCATTACCGGGCCAATGTCCCGAGTCCGTTCCATAAAATTTTTTTAATACATCTTCTATATCTGTTACCTTTTTTCCCACAAAATCAGTCATACTCTTATAAACAAACTCTGCTTGAGCGATCTCCGGTGGCAATCCTGCTATCTCTTTATCGTGCACACTACAAAGAATCCAAGGTGAACCCCATTCTTTTGAATAGTCGATATAGGTTCCATCAGAGGGACATGGTTTTCTATCGCGATATTGTGTAATAATATCCTTTACCTCATATTTATCATCGCCGATATATTCCATCCGATACATATTCAGCATCTCGTCCCGATTCTTCTTACAGACGGCTTCTCTGGATTTCTCCAGATGGCGCATAAACTGCGGAGCCATAAGCCCCGTAAGAATTACAAGCACAGATATCGCGATAATTAACTCAATCAGTGTAAACCCTTTATTTTTCATATGTTTTTGCATCGTTCCACCCACTCATGAAGGAAAAACAAGTCTATAGTATCTGGGTTCATAATAACATTTTTTTCACACTTTTGCAAATTAAAAACCGATGCAAATTTAGCCGATTCTCTAAATTCACACCGATTTTATTCATTATGATTGAATGGATCCTCATTCGCTCATTCGATTATTAGTTTTTGCCCTGATCCCGGTTGCTGATCATCTTTCTTTTTCTCATCGTAGGATCTAATATCTTCTTACGAATTCTCAGACTGGCCGGTGTTACTTCAAGCAGCTCGTCCGTATCAATAAAGTCCAGACACTGCTCTAAACTCATCTCTCTTGGTGTTGTCAGTCTAAGAGCCTCATCGGCACTGGAAGAACGGGTGTTGGTCAGCTTCTTGGTCTTACAGATATTAAGTTCTACATCTTCTGCTTTTCCGCACTGGCCGATTACCATACCCGCATAGACACGGACGCCGGCTCCGATAAATAAGGAACCTCTCTCCTGTGCATTATACAGACCGTATGTGATGGATTCGCCGGCTTCAAAAGCGATGAGGGAACCCTGTTTTCTGTAGTTCAATTCACCTTTAAATGGACCGTAGTCATCAAATGTAGTATTTAAAATACCATTTCCTTTTGTATCGGTCATAAACTCACCGCGGTAGCCAATCAGACCTCTGGATGGGATAGCAAATTCCAGTCTGGTAGAACCTCCGCCGATGGGACTCATACCTTGCAGTTCGCCCTTACGCCCGGTCAGTTTCTGAATGACGGCACCGGTAAATTCTTCCGGCACATCGACATAAGCAATCTCCATAGGCTCTAATTTTCTGTTTCTTTCGTCATAGTGGTAGAGTACTTCCGCCTTGCTGACTGCGAATTCAAAGTTTTCTCTTCTCATGTTCTCAATCAGAACCGAGAGGTGAAGTTCGCCACGGCCGGATACTTTAAAGCAATCCGGTGAATCCGTCTCTTCCACACGCAGGCTGACATCCGTGTTAAGTTCACGGAACAGTCTGTCACGCAAATGACGGGATGTGATGTATTTACCTTCCTGACCGGCTAATGGACTGTCATTGACCATGAAGTACATAGCGATCGTCGGTTCGGAAATCTTCTGGAATGGAATGGACTGCGGATTGCTCGGGGAGCAAAGGGTATCACCAATATGGAGATCTGCAATACCGGAAATCGCCACAATCGAGCCAATATGAGACTCGGTCACTTCTACTTTGTTCAGACCCTCGTACTCATAGAGTTTTCCAATTTTAACTTTACGGAATTTATCCGGCTCATGATGATTGACAAGGGCACACTCCTGATTTACCTTGAGAATACCGTTATCGATCTTACCAACGCCGATTCGTCCCACGTATTCATTATAATCGATTGTACTGATCAGTACCTGTGTATCTGCATCCGGGTCACCTTCCGGTGCCGGAATATACTGAAGAATCGTTTCAAACAGAGGGGTCATATCCACTTCCGGATCTTCTAAGTTGATTTTTGCAAAACCACTTCTTGCAGATGCGAAAACAAATGGACATTCCAACTGCTCGTCGGATGCATCCAGATCCATAAAAAGTTCTAAGATTTCATCAATTACATCGTTGGGTCTGGCTTCTGCACGGTCAATTTTGTTGACACATACAATAACCGGGAGATCCAGTTCCAGTGCTTTTCTCAAAACGAATTTCGTCTGAGGCATCGCACCTTCATAGGCATCTACCACCAGAATAACACCGTTGACCATCTTAAGTACACGCTCTACCTCGCCACCGAAATCAGCATGGCCGGGTGTATCGATAATATTGATCTTAGTTCCCTTATAATTTACTGCCGTATTTTTTGATAAAATGGTTATTCCACGTTCGCGCTCAATATCATTGGAGTCCATGACGCGGTCTACCATCTCCTGATTGGCACGGAATATACCGCTCTGTCTTAAAAGCTGATCTACCAAGGTTGTTTTGCCGTGATCGACATGGGCAATAATCGCAATGTTTCTTACATCTTCACGCTTTGTCTTCATAATTTTAATCTATCTCTCTTTCCTGCCCTCTTTCACAGATATATTTCTGCTACCGGTAAAGGGTCTGCACTTGCTTCTATAAGTAAGTATTTTACACAATTATTAATTGTAACATTATATAAAATAGAGTTCAAGCGAAATATTCAAAAGTAGCAACATTTTTTCAAAATAGTGCCTTTTTCTTCTAAAAAAGCTGGATACGACCGGCAATCTCGGCATAATACACCGTTTCTGTTGTCTCCGCCATACATCGTCCATTCGTTCCCTCGATCAGTTTTTTTCGCAAAAATTCGGTTTTTGACATCGGAACCAGAATTGTGAGCACCACTCGGTCACTATAGTCACTGCTCAGGGTGGGGATGTTATTTTCCCCTAAAAGATACTGTATTTTTCCAAGATCGGTATAATCGGTCTCTATTTTCATCTTCTCTGCCAAACATTTTTCTGCCGTCGTACTGTATTTTAATCCTTCTGCGACCGCTTTTGAATAAGCCCGCACCAATCCACCGGTTCCCAGAAGCGTTCCCCCAAAATACCGGGTCACGACCACACAGGCATTGTGAATATCTTCACCCAGCAGGACATCCAGCATCGGTCTTCCCGCTGTCTGCGATGGTTCGCCGTCATCACCGGCCCGCACGGCATCATGATTTTCCCCAATGGTAAAGGCAAAACAGTGATGGCCGGCATTCCAGTATTTTTTTCGCATCTCTTCTATAAATGCAAAAGCCTGTTCCTCGGTTTCCACCGGTCGGAGCGTGGCTATAAAACGCGATTTCTTTTCTTCTGTTTCCCCTTCTCCGCCTTCATATAAGATTTTATATGCTTCTTTCATCTGCGCCTCCCCCACTTTTTGATTATTCTCTATTCGCACTGAATTGACTTCTCAATTTCTGTCAATACTCTCAGTTCATAATAACGTAAAAAAAACTTCATGACAATAGTATTTATTTATTGTCTATCTTTTGTTATAATGATACGTTGAAGGAGGCTTCCTATGAATTATGGCAAAAACGAAACAAAACAGAAAATAAGGACAGCTAATTCCAGAAAGAAAAAGTATGTGAACAAAGTATTTCTTTCTTTTTTTAAAGTGATTTTCATTTTCTGCCTATTTGTTGCTGTTACGGGCATCAGCACAGGTATTGGTATTTTTAAAGGTATTATTGACAATGCACCGGATTTCAATCCCGATAGTTTCGCCCCCAGCGGTTATTTTTCTACGATCTATGACAGCGCGGGCAACGAAACAGACACATTGATCGGCTCCAACTCCAATCGTATTGAAGCCACGTACGATGAATTTCCTGCCGATCTGGTCAACGCATTCGTAGCCATCGAAGATACACGGTTCTGGCAGCACAACGGAATCGATTTTCGTTCGATTACACGCGCGGTAGTAGGTGTCCTTACGAATAATTACAAAGGCGGTGCCAGTACGTTGACACAGCAGCTGATCAAGAACACTGTTTTTAACGGTGGTATGGAAACCAGTAACGGTGCTAAGATCGAGCGTAAGCTGCAGGAGCAGTACCTGGCGCTGCAGCTCACTAAGAATGTAGACCGCAAAATCATCCTCACCAACTATTTAAACACGATTAACCTAGGCAGTAACACCTTAGGTGTAAAAGCAGCCGCTCTCCGCTATTTTAACAAAGAAGTCGGCGATTTGACCCTGTCTGAATGTGCTGTGATTGCCGGCATCACCAAGAATCCCGGAAAGCTGAATCCCATCACCGGCAAGGAAGAGAACGAAGCGCGCCGCAAGACGATTTTACAGGAGATGTACGAACAGGGCTATATTTCCAAGGAACAGCAGGAAGAGGCACTGGCCGATGACGTTTATTCACGAATTCAAAACGTGGATTTGGCCGTTCGGGAAAACGATTCGCCTTATTCTTACTACACAGACGAATTAATTGACCAGGTGACCGATACGCTCAAAGAAAAGCTGGGGTATACGGATACGCAGGCTCACAACCTGTTGTTCAGCGGCGGTCTTAAGATTTACACACCTCAGGACCCGGGATTTCAGGCGATTGTAGATGAGGAGATCAACAATCCCGAAAACTACGATGCCACTCGCTACTCCGTGGAATACCGCCTATCGATTACCCACGCCGATGGAACAACGGAACATTTTTCAGAAGAAAGTATGAAAACTTATTTTAAAGGTACGAAAGGTCAGGCCGGATATGACGGTCTGTTTAACAGTAAGGAAGAAGTGCAGGTCGCGATTGATGAATACAAAGCCTCGCTGCTGCAGGAGGGTGACACCGTCATCGGTGAATCTTCTAATACTACACTCCAGCCCCAGACCTCGTTTGTCCTGATTGAGCAATCGACCGGATATGTAAAGGCCATCAGTGGCAGCCGGGGGGAGAAGGAGGCCAGTCGAACGTTAAATCGGGCAACTAATACGAAACGGCAGCCGGGTTCCACGTTTAAAGTAATTACATCCTTTGCGCCGGCATTGGACACCTGTGGTGCAACACTGGCATCGGTCTACTATGATGCTCCGTATACGATGGGTACAAAGTCCTTCCGGAACTGGTGGGGCACCGATTATAAGGGCTACCACAGCATCCGTGACGGCATGATCTACTCGATGAACATCATCGCTCTGCGCTGTATGGCAGAGACGGTAACGCCGCAGCTGGGTGTGGAGTACGCAGAGAAGATGGGCATCACCACACTCGTGCCTTCTGACCTGAACCTGTCTACTGCCCTGGGCGGAATCACACAGGGTGTTACGAACCTGGAGCTGACCAACGCATTTGCTACGATTGCAGATGGCGGTACTTATACAAAACCCATTTTCTTTACAAAGATTCTCGACCGCAACGGCAAAGTATTGATTGAAAATGTACCCGAGACGAGACAGCCGATTAAAGATTCCACCGCCTTTTTATTGACGGATGCCATGGCAAATTCGATGCAGAGTAATGTGCTCTACACCCGTCCCGGAGCCGGAATTAATGCGACCGGTACCGCCGCTGCGATTCCCGGCATGACCTGCGCCGGCAAGAGTGGTACGACGACCAGTAATAATGATATCTGGTTTGTAGGTTTTTCACCTTATTACACCGCCGGTATCTGGGGCGGCTGTGACAACAACCAGAGCTTAAAAGATGGATATGGTGCCCGAAACGGCGGTACCAGTTTCCACAAACGCATTTGGCGAAAGATCATGACCCGGGTTCATACCGGACTTCCCGATCCCGGATTCACGGTTCCCGACAGCATCGAGACCGCGCAGGTATGCCGCAAATCAGGCAAACTGGCCGTATCCGGTGTCTGCAGCTCGGATCCCCGTGGCAACGCTGTCTATACGGAGTATTTTGCCAAGGGCACCGTTCCTACCGAGGCCTGTGACCACCATGTGCGAGTCACTGTATGTTCCGCTTCCGGAGAACGCCCTACCGCTTTTTGTCCGGCTAGCCAGTTGACCTCAAGGACATTTATGGCACTGCCTGCCGACGAAGGCGGCACCGATGATTCTAATTATTCGATGCCCGGATATTGTTCGGTTCACACCGGTTCTTCCACGATCATCCCCCCGACAGAAGGCGGTGAATCAGGTTCCACGATTTATGGTCCCGGTTACATTCCGGAGACCACCGCACCGTATTCAATGCCGCATGTGGCACCGGGCAGCACGTCACCGAATCAGCCGGGAAATGAAGGAAACATTCCGATTGTTCCCGCAGGACCCAGTTGATCTTCAAAATCAAATATAGAAAACCACCCGTTACCGATCCATTACCGATCTGTATCAGGGTGGTTTTCTACGTTTACTGACTACTCTTCATTTTTGGATGGAACACCAGGGAGCCAATATAGCCAAAGATCAGTGCCGCTGTGATTCCTGCGGCTCCGGCGGTGAGTCCTCCTTTAAATAAGCCCAACAGTCCTTCTTGATCAATTCCTTCCTTTACCCCTTTCCACAATGCATTGCCAAAACCCGGAAGCGGAATGGAAGCTCCGGCTCCGGCCCATTTGATAAAGGGGTCATAAATACCTGCAAATCCCAAAATGCATCCGGATATTACCAAAAGAACCATAATTCTGCCCGGGAGCATCTGGGTCTTGTCCATTAGAATCTGGACGGCACCGCAGATGAGACCGCCCACCAAAAATGCTTTTATATACTCCATATATTCCATGTTGATTCTCCTATTCCGTATGCTCCACCACTACCGCATGGGCAATCCCGGGGACACTCTGCCCCTCATTAAAGCTCACCTGTGACAACAGGGCGCCCGTGGGCACAAATAGCACCTTCTTCCATTCTCCGCTCCGGATTTTCGGAAGCACATAGCCACAAAATGTTACGGCGGCGCAGCCACATCCACTTCCACCGGAATGCGTGTCCTGTGTCTCCGGATCAAAGATTTCGATCCCACAGTCCAGATGGTTCTCCTTCACATCATGCCCCGCCTCTCTCATAAAATCCAACAGGATCGTCTGTCCCACGGTACCTAAATCTCCGGTAATGATCTTGTCATAAGCGGTTTCATCCACCCCAAAATCCCGAAAGTTCTGAAGAATCGTATCCACGGCCGGCACGGCCATAGCCGCCCCCATATTCATGGCATCCCGTACCTTCATATCCACGATTTTACCGGTAGTAACTCCGGTGATTTTAGCTTCGCCCAGCGTCCGGTCACCGTTCACGGTTCGATTGGCCGTTTCTCCGATAATGACCGCTCCGCACCCGGTTACCGTCCATGTGGTAGAAAGCGGTCTTTGATTTCCATAAGCAGAAGGGAAACGAAACTGCCGTTCTGCCGAAGCAAAGTGACTGGATGCCAATGCCATGACCTTGTCGGCATATCCGGCATTGACGGTCATGGCAGCCAGCATCATCGCTTCCCCCATGGTAGAACAGGCGCCGTAAAGTCCAAATAGCGGAATCTCCAGTTCCATTACACCGAACGAAGTGGCCACGCTCTGCCCCAGTAAGTCCCCTGCAAATAGATACCGGATTTCCCCCTTTCCAATCTCTGCCTTTTCCAAGACCCTGATTGCCGCTTGTTTTTGTAATTCGCTCTCTGCTGCTTCCCAAGTCTTTTGACCGCACATCGGATCTGCCTCTACACGGTCAAAACAGGTTGCTAAGGGACCGCTGCCCTCCTTTTCACCGACAATGGAAGCGGCTTCCCATATGACAGGGGCCTGTTCAAACGCTAAACTCGCCTTTCCTTTTTGCATGATTATTCCCTTCTTTTTCTATATGAATTTCATTTATTTTATGAACCAATATAAAACGCCCAGTACCCAACTGGTAAAAATCCCGTAGAGAATGACCGGCCCTGCTATCGTGAAAATCTTACAGCCCACACCAAATACCTGCCCCTCTGCCTTATATTCAATGGCCGGTGCTGCCATCGAATTGGCGAACCCGGTGATGGGAACCAAAGCCCCCGCCCCACCAAATTTCGCTATTTTTTGAAATAGATTGAGTCCCGTCAGCAGCGCGCTCAAAAAAATCAGACATAAAAGGGTCCACGCCGAAGCTGCCTCTTTTTCAATTCCCCTTTGTAAAAACAGATTGGTCAGGAACTGCCCCAGCATACAGATGATGCCGCCTGTCAAAAAAGCTCTGCATACATTTTTAAACGTACTGTGAGTGGGTGTCACTTCTTTCATGTATTTTCCATACTGTTTCTTATCGATCTCCATCTTTATCCTGCTTTCTTTATCCACCGAATCCGTTCATAAAATATAGGAGGGAACCTGTCATTTTTCCAAATGCGATTGACAAAATCAGATATTGCAGCCCTACGGACAGATGGATTCGCCGATTCATGACCG
>JAVWRQ010000002.1:69705-88396 GCA_036634775.1 Clostridium sp. | reverse complement strand
GACAAAATCAGATATTGCAGCCCTACGGACAGATGGATTCGCCGATTCATGACCGGAAGTGCCTTCAGCATTTCGGCTAAGGACATCACGAGGCATCCTATAAATATGCCAACGCATAGACCAAAGATCCCCAATCCCAAGTTACCTAAGAATACAAATTCGATTCCTGCCTTTCCCATGAATATTTCTATTTCATAAATATCCATTATATTTCCCAGAATTCCACCCAGAATAATCATCGTCTCATAGAGCAGGATATGATGCTGCGTTCCTGTTTTTCCGATGATTCTGGGGAAAACACCTATAATTGCCAAAAATGCAAAAATGCCGGCTGCTATCACGCCACCGGCAGAAAGACCAATAAAAATAAGCAAGAGCCACCTAAACCACATCAATGCCGGACTCCTTTCTATCGTCTTCCTGAATCAGAGTTTTGTTAATGTCATCTTCGTAAAGACGCATCTCTACCTCCAGGGGCGTAGGGTCGGTATTCAGTTTTACTTTTGCAAAATGATTAAAGAAAACGACGATTCCAAAGGCCAGTCCCAGAGAATAGGATAACTCCAATATCGTAAATCCATCCGATTCCATTCCCATGATCAAACCGTAGAGTTCCTTAAAGACCGAGGTCACATCCACATCGTTATTAAATGTCATAATGGCAAATGCCGCACCGGAAAAACATATCAGACATACACAAATCGTTTTAAACCATTCCCAAATATACTTCGGTGATTCTTGCGGTTTATAGCTGATAATATAGTTTATTTCACCCACATTATTGATTTGAATGGAGGGATTGTCCTCGGAAATCTTCTGGACTACATCCAAGATACTGCCCACATACATTCTTTTTTGCTCCGTATGAATCGTCTGTACTTTTACCGCCATGCAGCGGGATGCCAGGCTCTTATCACTGCAATAGACGTCGGCAATATCACTTAAAAATACATGTTTTGTATGAACTTCGGTTATCTGCCTTATATTAATATAGACGGTCTGGTTCATGCAGCCATCTCCGCACCTTCACTGATTTCAATTGCCCTTACAAACGTTCCATCCAAGTGTGTCGAGCGGCGGCCTACCAAAAAAAGGCAGTACCAGGCGACCGCTAAAATTGCTGCCATGCAAATCAGCATGGCAATCACACCGGTTTTCTTTTTTAAATTCATCGTTTCTTCACATCCTTTCATCTCGTCTTGATTCTACGGATTAGTATGATGCAAAGTTCTGATTTTATACTTTTATAATTTTTCTCGCATGTGTTTTAAAATCTTTTTTTCCATGCGTGAAACCTGTACTTGGGATATGCCTAAGACCTCCGCGATCTGATTCTGTGTCTGACTGTAAAAATAGCGCCGAACGATGAGTTCCCGCTCTCTCTGATTTAGTTCACGCAGAAGTTCGCCTAATACGATTCGATCTAAAAGCGCCTCATGTTCCCCATTTTCATCCGAAAGCCGATCTAAAAGGGCCAGATTACTCTCCTCTCCGCTTCCGGATGGTGCATATATTGACTCAATGGGTGCGCCCGATTCCATCGATGCCGCCACTTCTTCCTTACTGGTTCCCAGAATTCCTGCCAATTCCTCCAGTGTCGGTTCACGCCCTAACGTATCAGACAGATGCTCTCTTGCCATGCATACCCGGACTCTCATCTCCTTGATGGAACGGCTGATTTTAATCATTCCATCATCTCTTAAAAAGCGTTTGATTTCTCCCATAATCATAGGAACTGCATAAGTAGAAAATCGTACCCCATAAGACAGATCAAATTTGTCGATTGCTTTCATTAGACCGATGCTGCCAATCTGAAATAAATCTTCCGTCTCACATCCCCTGCCTGTAAATCTTCTGACAATGCTCCATATAAGTCCCACATTGTCCATTACCAGCCTGTCTCGGGCTGTTTTATCCCCCTCGTGAGCCATTCCGATCAACTTCATGGTCTCATCCATAAGGTCACCCGCCGATTTTCTTTGTCATAGTCACCGTCGTCCCATGACTCGGTTCCGATTCGACTTCCACCCGATCCATGAACGCTTCCATAAAGGAAAATCCCATACCGGAACGTTCTCCGGTCTTGTCGCTGGTATACATCGGTTCCATCGCTTTTTTAACATTTTCGATTCCAATTCCCGTATCTTTCACAGTTATCGTCACGCCTTGATTCTCTACGGCAGTTTCTATGTATATGATTCCTTTTTTCTCTCGATATCCATGAATAATAGCATTGGTAACGGCCTCCGACACGGCGGTTTTCACATCGTCCAGTTCTTCTAACGTTGGATCCAGGCGGCTCATGAATACAGCCACTGCCACTCTGGCAAACTTTTCATTTTCCGATTGACTCTCAATTTCTAATTTCATGCATTCCCTTTTCACCTGCATTCCCTCCCTATCCATAAATCGCTGCTTCCTTTGTGTCATATCGATCGACCAGTTTTGTGATCCCCCCTATAGAAAGGACGCGCAAAATCGGTGTGGCGACTCCACAAATGGCAATATTCCCTCCACTTCCTTCCATCTGTTTATAACGGCTTAAAAGTACGCCAATTCCCGAACTGTCCATAAACTCCGTCTGAGAAAAATCAAAAACTAATTTTCTAATGTAATTTTCTGCCAATAGCAAATCTGTTTCATATTTTAAATTTTTACAATTGTGATGATCCAACTCTTTGGGCAGATGAATCACCAGAATCTGACCTCTTGCCTCATAAGAAAATGCTTCCTGTTCCATGATCTGTTACCCCTTCCCGAATTTCTCAAATATATATATAATATATACAAAATACACGAAAAAAAGACACTGCAAAAAATCTTATCTTTTGTAGTGTCTTTTATATACGAATAATTGATTTTATGCCGCCGGTGCTGCCTCTGTGGGAGCTGATTCTATGGGAGCTGCCTCCGTCGGTGCGGCTGCCGTCGTTGGGTTGATAATGGATGCCAAAGGCGGTGCGGCTGCGGCTGCCGGCTGACCCTGTGGCTGCAGTTCGGCCAACTGAGCTCTGGCTTTTTCTGCGTATTCAGAATCACCGAACTGAGTGCTGACCTGTGTAAATAACTGTATCGCTGTGTCAGTCTGGTTCTGAGCCCGGTTAATCATACCCATATTAAATAGAACCTTAGGATTAGCAGGTCTGATATTAAGGCAAGTCTGATAATAAGTGAGTGCCTCGCCTAATCGACCGGCAGACCACATCGTATAGGCCAGATCTTCCAAAGACTGATAACCATTGGTCTCTATATCCTGTTTTAAGCCATTTGCGATTCCCAGCACCGCCTCATCGGTAAATAAGGATGGATTAAATCCACCATATAGTGCTACTGCCCCTGCCAGATCATTCTCCCGGTAAGCCTGCAGCATCTTGACCAGAATCGCATATTGATTCACCATACTGTCATTACTGTTTAATAATTCATTTAACTTATCTTCTGCGGCCGTTTTATCACTTACATACTGGGCCATATTGTCGTTTAAACTCTTGATTTCTCCGTTTTTCTGATTCAATTGTTCATTATACTGCAGAATCTCTTGGTTATGCACCGTATTTAATGCTTTTTCTTTCGCCGGCATAATCAGAAAGAATACAGCGACTGCTCCAAGAAGAAGGCCGGCTCCAATATTCAGTACCGACTGCCATCCTGTATTTTCCTTATAACTGGGTGGCATAATTACATCGTCATCCTGCATCTGCCGATGTGAAAATGCATTTTTCAGTTTTTTCTTCTCTATGTCTGCTTTTCCTGTCCTAGCCTTTACAATCGCCATATACCAAGAGGCTTTTGGATTGTTTTTATCGATTTTCAAGACCTTATAAAGAAACTTTCCTGCCTTTGTATAATCATCATGACTGATATAAAGCATGGCCAAAAGAAGCTGAGCTTTCACAAATTTGGGATTGGCTTCCACCACTCTGGTAAGCTGCAATACCGCTAAATCATCACTGCCATTCTGTGCCTGGAGCAGTGCCTGATTATACTTTCTAATGTTTTGGCTGACCGCCTCCAGACATTCCGGCTTTCTCTGAACCTGATCCAGATAATAGTCTGCCGGATTCTCCTCTTCATTAAAATTCATACTGATGACCCATTGCATCAGTGCCTCTGAGATTTCCCCCATCTCATAATAGATGAGTCCCAGAAGATTTCTTGCCTCAATATGATATTTATTCAGGTTTAAGCATTTTTGTAAATAAACAACTGCGCCTGTCAAATCCCGTATTCTGGCCCGCTCTAATCCCACATTATAAAAACTGTTGGAAATCAGGCGGATTTGTTTGATCTGATCCATCACTTACCGCCTATTCCTTTATCCCTTTTATCAGTTCCATCATAATATCCGACATATCGGTTAAATCGCTCTTGGCAATCGCTTCTCCGATTTCTTCTACTTCCAAACTGGGTTTAAAATGCTCCAGTTCTTCATCAAAATTAATCATAGGTGTACTGTCACTCATGCCTTATTCCTCCTAAGCACTTCTTTTATCTCTCCAATCAAGTACAAAGAGCCCGCACAAAAGACCGTATCTTCCGGCCGTTTTTCTTTTAACACTTCATCAAATGCCTGCTCTACGGTTCCTATGACACGTATGTCATGTTGTTCTCCTAATGTGTGATGCTCCTGGTCTACCTGTTCCCAGGCTCTGTGAGCCACACGCTCCAGCTCTGCAATATCTAGTCCACGGCTGCAGTGAAGCTGGGTCAGTACCAATACATCCGGTGCAAATTCTCTGCATATGATTTCTGCCATCTCTCCATATTCCTTGTCGGAGACCACAGCAAAAAGCAGAATCTTTCTGCCGGTCTGCCCGGCGGTCTGCTCGCTCTGGACAATCCTTCCGGCTGCCTTGGCAAACTCGCGGATCCCCCCTTCATTATGGGCTCCGTCCAGATATACATGTTCCTTAATCTCTTCCATCCGCCCCGCCCAGACTGCTTTTTTAATTCCCTCGCTAATCACGCCGTTTGGAATATCTAAGAGTTCTGCGGTGCGAACCGCCAGCATGGCATTGACCGCTTGGTATTCCGCAGCAAATGGAACCTCCAGTGCCAGCGTTTCTGTACCCATCCGATTCGTTCCCTGCAGATGCAAATGTCCATCTTGAAGGACAAGCTCACTATAAGAAGACGCATCGACCGGATTACTCATGCTCCCCATCTCATATGCCTTCCGCGCAATCACATCGGAAGCTTCTTTTGACGTATTATCATAGACAACCGGAGCGCCTGCTTTGATGATTCCCGCTTTTTCTCCTGCGATCTTAGTAACGGTATCTCCCAAATACTCCATATGATCCAGACTGATGGAAGTAATCACGGTAACGACCGGATGGTCTATTGCATTCGTAGCGTCTAAACGTCCACCCAGTCCGGTCTCTAACACCACATAATCGGATGGTCTTTCTTTCACCATCATCATGAACATCAAAAATAAAAATTCAAAGTAAGACGGGTGACCCAGTCCTGCCTGTTCAAAGCTCTCCAAATGTTCGGTTATCTGGGAAAAAGCCCGGAGGAACAGGGCGTCGTCCACGTCTCCCGAATCAAAGGCAAATCGCTCTTTCACCGAGACTAGATGTGGTGATGTGAATACGGCAGCAGAGTATCCCGCTGTTCTTAAAATTGAGGCAAGAAATGCACAGACGGATCCCTTGCCATTTGTCCCTGCCACATGAATAATTTTCAACTTCTCCTGAGGATCCCCCAGTATCTTAAGCATCTGCCTAACGGTATCTACGGTATGTTTTTCTTTTGAAAATTTCGGTATCTGATCCAGATATTCTTCTGCTTCCTTCACAGATATATTCTGATTCTTCATCTGTCCTTCTCATCTTTCCTGCCAAAATGGCATGTTATCAGTCAATGTATCCTACTATTATAATATAACATGGGCATTATGCAAGGAGTTTCTTTCGGTAAATTCGCTTAAATATCGACAGATAACCAATCCTTACCGATCTTTAAATATCTCGGCAACTGATTTGAATATCTTCACAATCACCTGCCACATTCTGGCAAATGGGTTCACGGTTTCTTTTTCTGTCTTTTCCAGATCTACGATTCCACTGCTATTTTCGCCATTATTTTCGCTTCCGGCACAGATGGTTTTTCCGTTATCGGCACTGATTTCATCGGTACGTACAATCATCTGTAAACTGTGGGGCGATGGATTTTTTTCCGAAGTAAAAGAGACCATGTCTGCTTCCGGATCCATATTGAGGAACCCATTCTCATCTTCAAATTGATCTAATTGTTCATCTAAAGTGCTTTTCATTCCACTTCCGGCCGTTCTCACCGTTGTGACATGATCCAGCAGTTTCAAGTTTTTATCCAACATATCCATCATGCCGTTCAAGGTATCTTTTGTCCCTGCATCCAGAGAATCTCCGGCTCCTATGAGGGTATCATGAATCAGGCTCAGCATGGCATGTGTACGTTCCATGGCAGCGGCCAGGCGGTTGGTCAGCTCTTCGGTTGCCCCCAGTGCGTCCAACATAGAAGGCACGTAACCATCCACGGTATCGATTAGCACGCGGCTGTCATCTATGAGGTTGATCAGTTCAACCGTTACCTCTCTGAGCTCATAAACCGTCTGTGATGTCTGGTCTCCCGTAGAACCGATGGAGCTGCAGAGCGAATTAATCTTTCGAATCACCGCACCTGTTGATTTTTGAACTGATTCCCCTTTTCCCAACATCGCCTGTATCTGTGCAATCAATCCGGCTACCGAGCTCTGATACCCGGTGTCTGACAGCATCTGTAATTCCTCTTCCCGATCGGCCTCTGAATCACTTGCCACCCCATCGTTTTCCCCATCACTGCGGAAGGAATCTGCATATTCCAAACTGTCTTCCAACGTCATCAGATCTTCTTCGGTCAGATCCAGACCGGTTCCTCCTGCTGCTAAAGCGTCTTTTAATTCCTCTAACAGCTGCTGAATCATCGCCGTCTGCTTCTGAATCTCCCCTGCCATCGCTTTCTGCTCTTCCGGGGTAATTCCTGCGCTAATTTCCCTTGACGTGCTGTCTAAAGATTTGCGCAAAGCGTTCAATTTACCATAGAGTGTATCCAGTTCATCCTGCATCCTCTCCATCGTGTGGGTAAGAATATCCACATTGTCATTAATATCCAAAACCGCCCGCTGTGCCGTATCTAGGTAGGGAACCATAGCCGTTGTCTGTTCCGTGACAGACAAAAGATCTGCCAATGCCTGTGTGGAAAGGGATTCGATCTGCTTTCTGTTTCCATTGATACCGGATCTGGCATTTTCCCAGGAACCGAGTCCCCCTTTTACCTGTGTAACTTCGGTTTTCATGGATTCCATCGTTTTTAACAGTTCATCCACTCCTTCGTACATCTTATTTCCATCTTCCCGCCATGTATCCTTTGCCTCTTTTAAGTCTTTAACATGATCTAAGGCACTCACCGTACCGGGAACCATCATCATCATGACTCCGGTGTTCTCAAAATAATCACTTCCGATGCGTACGGTGTAATCTCCCTCTTCTCCCGGAAGCGCCGCAAATGCCACAATCGTGTTATTTCCCACGGCCTGCAGCTGAGAACCGGGTGCATCCACACTATAACATTTCCCCATATCCACGGGAATAACCACAGAAAGCATCATATTGTTTTTATAGTATGCATTTGCCTGTTTATTGGGTGTCGCTTTTATATGTATTTCCACTAACCCGGAGACACCGCCCAGTTTTGCGGCATCTGCCTCCATGCCGTTCAGTTTATAGGATACGTCAAATGTCCACGGAAGTACCGTCGTTCCCTTCGGCATCGTGCACTGATAATAAAAGCGTTTATTGCCCTCCGGAAGCTGCCAGGAAAGAGTTCCTGCCCCCATCACCGGTTCCGTCTGATTGGTCATGTTCACTACTTTATCGTATACACCGTAATCCGTGTAGTCCGTCACTCCATTGGCAGTACATCCTTTGACTACATTGACTTGTGTCTCTTTTCCGTAGTAATCGGTATTGATATACATCGTTTCATCCACTTGCACCCGGGGAGCTGCCGCATAGACCGGCGTATATAGGTTCATGGAACATAGAACCACTGCCATGCAGGATGCTGCTATTCTTCTATACTGTTTGGTTTTCATCTTTTTTCACTCCCATTCTCATCATCTTTTTCAGTCGTTCTCTCCGCTTTCTTCTGCGCTCTGCAAAAAAACATTTGATTCGTTCAAATTCATTATTCATTAGTATTGTATCGAATACCACCAGAAATGCCGGCATTAATGCCAGTACAAGAACCATGCTCATCCACGCTCCCCTGCCAATCAAATGCCCCAGGTCGCCGATTGCGGCAATCGAAGAAATATGATACAAAATATAGCCTACAATGGTCAGAATCGAACCGGATGTAAAAATAGCCGGAATGCTCCTGTTTAAAGCCATGACAGCGGCTTCTCTCTTCTCTGCCACTTTTCTGCATTCCAGATAATTATTCGTCGTGAGAATGGCATAATCTACCGTAGCACCCAGCTGGATACAGCTCACGATAATATAACCAATGAATATCATCGTGTCGCCTTTAATAAATGGCACTGCCATATTAATAAAAATCGCTACTTCGATGGGAATCATAATAATAATCGGAATAATGATGGATTTAAAACTAAACATGACCACTAAAAATACTCCAATCAGAGACATAATATTCACTCTGCTGTAGTCCTTTGTAATCGTCGTCTGAATATCCTGCGTCGATGGCGTCGTACCCACCAGATAAGAACCCTCCGGATAATATCGTTTCATTACCGCCTGTATTTCATCAGATGCCCGATAGGACAATTCGCTCTCACCTTTGGTTCTGACAAAGATAAGAATTCTGGAATAATCGCCTTTATGTAACTGTTCGGTAACGCTCTTTGGCAAAAATTCTTCCGGAACGCCTTCCGGAATCGTACCTGCCATGGAAGTCACCGATTTCGTATAAGGCATCGCCTCCACCTCATCGGTAAAACTTTTTTCATCGATAGGGGAGGTATCCGGTACAATCGCCATCATCATATTACTGCGCCCGAACGTTGCATTAATCAGCTGCTCATCGGCGTAGACGGTTGTGCCCTCTCCTGCCCCTACCGAATCATTTCCGAAAAGAAATGTATTCATATTTTGAGCTGTATAAGCCGGAATCGCAATCACGGCAACAAAAATCAACACGCCATAACGAGCTTTATAGATTCCTCTGCTAAGGCGGTCAAAATTCGGCAGGAACGAACGATGGGACGTTTTTTCAATCAGTGGCGTCAGTCGCAGTATCATGGCCGGCATGAAGAACACAACGGTCAGAAGACTTAAAACAACTCCTTTTGCCAATACGATTCCAAGGTCAAATCCTATGGTGAATTTCATAAATGCCAATACCAGAAAACCAACGATGGTAGTAAGACTGCTGGCAAAAATAGAATTTAATGCTTCATTAATCGCATTACTCAATGCCTCTTTTTGCTCCAGTCCCTTATTCTTTTCTCTTGTGAATGCATGGATCAAAAAAATAGAATAATCCATCGAAACTGCCAACTGCAATACAGCCGATACACTGTTGGTTAAAAATGATATTTCTCCCAAAAACAAGTTAGTGCCCTTGTTAATTACGATGGCAACTCCCATAACGATCAGATACAGCACCGGTTCGAACCAAGAATTTGTCGTCAGACATAATATAACAAAAATCATCAGTACGCCCAGCGATAGAATTAGTTTCATCTCACGTGTCACATTCTCCGCCAATGACTTATTCTGAACCGCCATGCCCACGTAATGTCCTTGATTCCCTGTGATTTGTTTTAATTCATCCACAGCCGCGGAGGTTCTGCGGGCGGTATCGCCTTCTTCAAATGTGATATCCATAACGGCCGAACCATCTCTATAGTAATCATTAATATCACCGTAATTAATGAAATCTGCCGAGGTAAAGATATCTGTACTGCCATCCAGCCACAGAATTTGATCCACCCCATCTACGATTTCCATGCGTTCCTTGTATTGCTTTGCTTCGTAGAGAGTCACATCGTCAATCATGACTCTTGCCGTTCCCGGATAGCCGAATTTCTCTTCCATCAGATTCAATCCCGCCTTGGACTGCACATCATTGGGAAGATAAGCTGTTAAATCGTAATTAATATTTACAAATGGGGCAGCCAGTGCAGAAAGTACCACGGCCACCAGAAAGACAAGTTCAATTTTTCGATGTTTCTCGATGATAAAATCCGGAAGTGAAAATGTGTTTCTATTTTCCTGCATCTGTTGTTTTTTATTATGTAAAAATTTGAGTATCATGGTCTTTGCTCCTGTCTGTCATTCCGTGTCGTTTTACCTTCTCATGGGC
Source organism: Clostridium sp. (assembly GCA_036634775.1). Taxonomy (GTDB): domain Bacteria; phylum Bacillota; class Clostridia; order Lachnospirales; family Lachnospiraceae; genus Otoolea. The sequence goes on along the minus strand of JAVWRQ010000002.1, from coordinate 78,043 downwards.
AATTCCCATTGTTATGTCAGCTTTCACTTTCATGTTCATAAGTTGGTTCTTAAACAACTAGTTTTACTTAAGCAACTTTATTATCTTAATTGACATATGTCTATTTATGGGTTACAATGAATTATACTAACTTGTGGGCATTTATACAATAATCATTTTTTTTATCTATGTATGTTAATCGACATTTTTTTTATATACGTCTATTAAACATTTTAATTCTTTTAAGGATCAAAAAATAGGGAATGAGATACGAGGAGAGATTGGTAATGAAGGAAGAAAATTTAGACAGGCGGGTCCGAAAGACTCGAAAATTATTGCGTCAGTGTTTAACTGCTTTGTTAAAAAAGAAGAAGATTCAGGATATTACGGTAAGAGAGATTTCTGATATGGCAGATATTAACCGAGGAACATTCTATCTGCATTATAAGGATGTATTTGATTTGATGGAACAGATTGAAACAGAACTGTTAGATGAATTAGAACATGTTTTAAAACGCTGTCAGCCGGGCGATCTCTTGACCAAACCGACCGGTATTTTCACGGAAGTATACGCTCTGGTGAAAGAAAATTCTGATATTGTAGCCATTCTTATTGGTGAAAATGGCGATCTGAACTTCGTCAACCGTTTGAATCATATCGTCCGTGAAAAATGCCTGAAGGACTGGATGGATTTATTTTGTGCAAAAGATTCTTTATCGTTTGATGCCTACTACTCTTTTATTGTCGCCGGCTGCATCGGGATTGTTCAATATTGGTTAAAGACCAATATGCAGGAATCTCCGGAGCAATTAGCTGCTATGACAGAGCAGATTATCATCAAAGGGATTCGGGTATTTGAGCCAGCACCACCCTCAGTGTAAATATCCCATCCACTGCTGAAAAGGTACAAAATCCGTTTCTCTTTTTTGCAATGGAAGATATACTTTTACAACCATACCCATGACCTATTTCTGTCGATATGGGAGTTCCATCTTCCATTATGATGTCACCGGTATAGGCATTTTCTATTTCGATCAATAGCATAGTTCGGTTAATATGACAATCTACGAAGACCTTTCTCAGGGTACTGTCCTCCACTTTGCTTACCGCATGAAGCGCATTCTCCAATCCGTTGGACAGCACAGAGCAAAGCTCCGTATCCTGAATATTCAGTACCTTGGGCAAATTCGCCTTGACACTTAAAATGACACCTTGCTTTTCCGCTTTACTCGAAAAGGAAGAGAGCAGAAGGTTTACCGTTTCATTTTCGCAAAAATGCACCGGGGTAATCGCAACCAGTGCATGCTGGACGCTTTCGAGGTATTCCATGATTGGGGTAATTTTTCCCTGTTGAGCCAAGCTGCTAATCATGGAAAGGTAATGCCGCATATCATGGCGGTAGATGGCAGCCTGCTCTTGAGAGGAACGCAAAACGTTCAGCTGTAGTTTTGCAGTTTCCATCTGCATAGAAAGCATATTTTTTTCCAGCTGGATCTGCGCTTTTTGCTGTACCTCTCTATGATAGACAACGATAAACCACACATAAAATAACACCATCACGGTGGGTAAAAATTCGCTCATCATCCGAATGCCCGTGTAAAGAACCTTGGTATAGACCGTGGCCGCATAGTCAAAAACATAGTAAATTGCCGGTAGACACCCAAAGAGAAGCAGAGACTGTCTGGAGTAGGTCATCGCCTGATAGGCCGGCTTTGCAAAAAAACGCCACATGATAAAAAAGAATGTAACTATCGCGATACTGTAAGCAAGCAAAGAAACGATACGGATATGAAAAAGCTGCTGGAACAATACCCCCACCCACCGAGGGGGCTGACAACAGAAATAAGCGGTCAAGACACTGGTGATAGAGATACCGACCGGCTTTTTCAAGGCAAATACCAAAAATAAAATGAGGGGCAGGTGGGTAAGCAGGGGGTAGAGTTTTGTGGTGATACCCAACCCAAAGAGAACGGAACAGGCGGTCTGTATACATAGAGTAAAAATAAGAAACAAAAAAATCAGCAGGCGGTCTCTCCGAGATTTAGCACCGCCGGCAAAGAGCACCGAGAGAAAAACCCCGAACAGTAACACCAACCCATAATTGAGTATCGTAAACAATTGTTCCATCTTATCCCCTTTTTGCAAATAATTGCTCTACATAAGCATCTCGTACCTTGGTATAATTCTTCCTTGACACAGGCACTCGATTCCCCGTCAGGGTCATCAATTCATTGGAAGTAAGTTCTGCTGTCTGCAGCAAATTGACAATGTATGCTCGGTGAGTGCGTACAAATTCAGGTCTGGCAAGCAGGATATCTTCAAATTCCGCAAAGGAAGAAACCACTTCCCGCACACTGCCGTCTGATAGGTGAAAATACAGACATCTCCCCATCGCTTCCAAAAAAACCAGATCGTCAAATAAAATGCGTGCCATGCCGGTTTTTGTTTTCACTCCAAAACTTTCCTGTGGCTTTCGTACCTTCGCAAGCAGCGTATCCATCAGTGCAAAGATCTGTTCTGTCTTCGCAGGCTTTAATAGATAGTCATGTGCCCTATATTGATAACTTTCCACAGCAAACTCCGGAGAAGAAGTTAAAAATACAATATTCGTATCCTGGTCAAATCTGCGAATTTCTTTCGCTGTCTCCATACCGTTTACAGCCGGCATCATCACATCCAGAAGATAAAGATCATATTCGCCGCTTTTAGCCGTGCTGAGAAGTTCAGTTGCACTATGAAACGCATCGCAGGACATCGATACCTTTCGCTCCTGTTTATATGTATTTAGAATAGACGAAATTAAAAGCAGTTCCGCTTTGTCATCATCACAAATAGCGATTTTCACTTAATTACCTCCAAAAATAATGGCTAGATACAAAATTTATTGTAATTATATCATTAATCTTCTTGCGGTTCAACTTTGTTCCTTACCACTCATGTATTAAATAACTACCACTCATGCATATATCATCTTTTTTTTTCAAATTTTGTTATCCTAATATTATACAACTATATCAGTTTTTAACACAAGGATGGTGATGATTTTGACAACAATTATAGCTTACCTGGTTGCCGGTGCCAGCATGGCAGCGTTAATTACATTGTGGTTTTGGATTGTGCGGCAAGAACTCTGCGCAAAACAAAAGGCAGCCAAAGCTGCCAAATGTCAACTGATCGCCAGCAAGCAGGAATATCTGCGTGCTCGTGACGGTTCAAATGAAACGCAGGCCCACGAAATCCTAGAACGAAGTGAGCGTGTCTACAAACAATCCATCCAGCTTTATCAAAAATCGCTGCGCAAGCCATGGAATCTGCTTCCGGGTGCACTGATGGGCTTTGGAAAAGAAATTCAGGAAGATCACTTCTCAAATTTCTTATTTTTCTAACTGCCCCAGTCTTTCCTTGACCTGTTCCATCATCTGAGCATATTTATCCATCTTGGCACGTTCCTCGGCGATCTTTGCCTCCGGTGCCTTACTTACGAACTTCTCATTGTTCAGCATTCCTTTGACACGGGATAATTCCTTCCCCAGACGCTCTTCCTCTTTCTTCAGACGTTCTACCTCTTTTTCAATATCGACCAATTCGGCAAAAGGCATATAAATCGTCGCCTGCGAAATTACGGCTGAAACTGCGTCATCGGCAATCCCCGCTCTGTCTTTTTGGAGGATGACTTCACCTGCATAACCTAACGTTGCAAAGAATACTTTGCTGTGTTCAAAGATGTTCAGGATTGTATCATGTTCCGAAACCACGTATACGGTAGCTTTCTTGCTAGGCGGTACATTCATGGATGAACGCACATTACGAATGGCACGAACAGCTGCTTTAATCGTCTCCACCTCGTTCTCTTCTTGGACAAAATTCCATTCTTCTTTGTAGACCGGCCAAGCAGAAATCATGATTGACGGTTCTTTTTCCTGTAAATTACAGAAAATCTCTTCTGTAATAAATGGCATGTATGGGTGCAGCAATTTAAGTGAATGAATCAGAACCGTCTTGAGGGTCCAGATAGCCGCGGCATTGGTTGTATTTTCACTATCCCAAAGACGTGGTTTCACCATCTCGATGTACCAATCGCAGAATTCCTCCCAGATAAAATCATAAATCTTCTGAAGTGCAATTCCCAAATCATATTTATCCATATTCTCGGTTACATCGTTGGCCAGTGTATTCACTTTGGAAAGAATCCAGCGATCTGCCATTGTCAGATCCTCTAAGGCAACTTCCTGTCCTACGGGAGCTTTTTCAATGTTCATCATAATAAAGCGGGATGCATTCCATACTTTGTTGGCAAAGTTACGGCTGGCTTCTACTTTTTCCCAATAGAAACGCATGTCGTTGCCCGGGGCATTGCCGGTAATCAGTGTCATACGCAGCGCGTCAGCACCATATTTATCGATTACTTCTAATGGATCGATTCCATTTCCCAAGGATTTACTCATCTTGCGCCCCTCGGAATCTCGGATCAGACCATGAATGAGCACGGTGTGAAATGGCTCTTTTCCCGTCTGTTCCAGACCGGAGAACACCATGCGCACAACCCAGAAGAATATGATATCATAGCCGGTCACCAGTACATCGGTCGGGTAAAAATACTCATATTCCGGTGTGTTTTTCGGCCAGCCCAGTGTGGAAAATGGCCACAGGGCAGAAGAGAACCAGGTATCCAGTGTATCCTCATCCTGATGGAAATGAGTGCCGCCGCACTTTGGACATACGTCCGGTGCTTCTCTTCCTACCACAATTTCACCACAGGTCTCACAGTAATAAGCGGGAATTCGATGTCCCCACCAAAGTTGTCTGGAGATGCACCAGTCGCGAATTCCATCCAGCCAGTGAAGATAGGTCTTTCCAAAACTCTCGGGAACAAATTTAAGTCGTCCGGAATTAAGTGCCTCGATTGCCGGCTTTGCCATCTCGTCCATCTTCACAAACCACTGCGGTTTTATCATCGGTTCTACCGTCGTATGGCAGCGGTCATGAGTTCCTACATTATGAGAATGAGGAACGATTTTTACCAGAAGTCCCTGTGCCTCTAAATCGGCTACGATAACCTTTCTCGCAGCATAGCGATCCATCCCCTGATATTTTCCGGGTGCACTGATGGTCGCATCATCATTCAGGATACAGATTTGTTCCAAATTGTGACGTTTTCCTACTTCAAAATCATTCGGATCATGAGCCGGCGTAATCTTAACGCATCCGGTTCCAAACTCCTGATCTACATATTCATCGGCCACTACGGGAATCTCCCGATCAGTAAGCGGAAGTTTTAACATCGTTCCGATCAAATCCTTATAGCGGTCATCATTTGGATTAACTGCGACTGCCGTATCTCCAAGGAGAGTCTCCGGACGGGTTGTCGCGATTTCCACAAAGCGGTCTTCTTCTCCCACAATCGGATAATTAATATGCCAGAAGAAACCGTCCTGTTCCTCGTGTTCTACTTCCGCATCGGAAATGGAAGTTTGGCAGACCGGGCACCAGTTGATAATTCTGGAACCTTTATAAATATAGCCTTTTTCATATAATTTGATAAATACTTCCTGTACTGCCTCGGAACATCCCTCATCCATGGTAAAGCGCATCCGATCCCAATCGGCAGAAGAACCCATCTTATAAAGCTGTGTCTTAATGCGTTCTTCGTACTCTTCCTTCCACTCCCATGCCTTTTCAAGGAATCCTTCTCGTCCTAAATCGTGTTTATCGATGCCCTCGGACTTTAATTTATTAATAACCTTGACTTCTGTGGCAATTGCCGCATGATCCGTTCCCGGCTGCCAGAGTGCCTCAAATCCCTGCATCCTCTTATAGCGAATTAAAATATCCTGCATGGTATTGTCCAGTGCATGTCCCATGTGAAGCTGCCCGGTCACATTAGGCGGAGGCATCACGATCGTAAATGGTTTCTTATCTTTATTTACCTCAGCGTGAAAATACTTGCTGTCCAGCCATTTCTGATACAGGCGTTCCTCAATGTCCGCCGGATTATAAGTCTTTTCCAATTCTTTCATACTTGTTAATCTCCTTCTTATTTAATAAATTGTATGGATTCTATCATCTTATATATCATAGGGCGAATATCCCCCACTTCATCTTGAGGCAGTGTCGATGTGATCAGGTAACCATCTTGTCCATCCGTAGCCAGATACAAAATCTGATACATGGAGTACAATCCAGAACCATAGGTCATCGTCATATCGATTCGTGCCAGAGAGTCGTTAATTACCTGACTGTCTACCTTCTTCGCATCGGGGTAACTCGTCTGAATGCCTTCCATATATCGATTGACAAACGATTCTTCAAAATTCCTTACCATATCAGCAGTCAGTCCATCTGTAGTGGAAAATGAAATCCACACATTCTTGTCTTTTTTCAAATATAAATTAAAGCTTTCCCCTTCCGATTCTGCCTGCCACAGTGTTTCATCAGCCTCTATCGTAAAGTTTCCATCTTCACTTAGATAAATCCCTTTAAAAATCGTTCCCGGCTGCTGCTGTTCTTCTCCTACTGAAACGTCCGTTGCTTTTCCCCCACCGCAAGCGCTCAGTGTCATCACAGCAAATAACAGCACCGTCATATATATCCCCTTTTTCATATCCCCTGCCCTTCTCTACATCTGCTTACGAACGATAAGATATTCATCATTGGACTGATAATAAGGACATACAAAATGATTATCGCTCAAAAATGCCGCCATCTCATCTTCGTCTAAATCGGCCTCACAGACATAGTATTCGTATTCTTCATCATAAATATAATTGCCGCATGTGTCACAGCTGGTTGGCTGCTTTTCTTTTGCCATAGGTCTCCCCCTTTCGGAGCGTTTTGATGTAATCGAAGCACTTTCCTATTACATCAAAAAACGCCCTTTGCACGTTCTGTGCAAAGGGCGAATCAATTCGCGGTACCACCTTTGTTCTGCCATCTTATGGCAATCTCATTAGGTCCTGTAACGAGGACAACTCGTGAATTCCTACTGGACTCCCACTGTATTCAGGTGATGTTCAGAACTCCGGCTCCAAAGCTACCTTCCATCTACGCTTCCTCAAATCGCCTCACAGCCAACGGACAATTCTCTCTGACAGGACTATAGATGTACTCCTCTTCTTCTCAGCCTTTATATACGGGTAATCATAAAATGTTTTAAGTTTTTTGTCAAGCGGTATTATTTGATCCAAACACCGTTCTCATCTACTTTATAACCATCCGGTGTCACACCCGATGTGAAAAGTGCTCCATTGGCATCTACATAATACCACATACTGTTTGTTTCGATCCAGCGGCTCTTGGCCATACCGCCGCTTGGACGGAAGAAGCACCAGGCACCACCCACCTGATACCAGCCGGTTGCCATGTAAGTATCTGCTTTAAAACAATAAACTTCAGTGCCAATCGTCAGTGTTTCATTCTTTGCATAACTTCCGTCTGCTTTTACAAAACGCCATCCTGTGTTGTCCTGAATCCAGGTGTTTGCATTCTGTACCTGTGCTCCCGGTGTGGTAGTCGAAGTGCCTGCAGATAACGGGCCACTTGTATTACCTGCTTTCACCGTAGCAAAGCCGTAATCCAACAATGCTTTTGTATCTTGATAGTGACTTTGTTCGCCCTTAAGTATAACCGTAATTAAACGTACACCATTGCGCTCTGCACAGGTAACCAGTGTATTTCCGGCTAATGATGTATAACCGGTTTTTCCACCCACGATTCCCTGATAATAATAAGCAGGATCTGCCGGATTCAGCATCTTATGCCGCATAGTTATCTTACGTACGGTAGGCACACTGGCCGTCGCCGGAAAATCATAGCTGAGTGTACTGGCTATCTGGCACAAGGTCGGATTCTCAAATGCTGCTTTGGCAATCAGTGCCATATCCCGAGCCGTGGTAAAGTGGTTTGCATCGTTTAAACCATTGGGATTGGCAAAATGAGTATATGTGCAGCCCAACGATGCCGCCTTCTGATTCATCAGATCGGCAAATGCACCGACGCTCCCTGAAACATGTTCCGCCAATCCATTTGCTATCTCATTCGCCGATTTAAGCAAAAGTCCGTATAAACAATCTTTGACTGAAAACTTATCGCCCGCCGCTGTCTTGAGCGTCACCGCTCCACTTTCCAAGTTTGTAACTGCTGCATTTGAAAATGTCACCGTATCGTTTAAGTTGCATTTTTCCAGCACCAGAAGTGCGGTCATAAGTTTTGTAATACTAGCCGGAAAATAATGGGTATCGGCATTTTGTTCAAACAGGAACTGATTGTGAGTCACATCATACAGAACCGCACCCTGGGACTGCACGACCGGTTTTACTGCAGCCGTTCCATTCTGTACAGAGCCATTCGCCTGCGTCGGCTG
>JAVWRQ010000002.1:35684-69605 GCA_036634775.1 Clostridium sp. | reverse complement strand
CCGGTTTTACTGCAGCCGTTCCATTCTGTACAGAGCCATTCGCCTGCGTCGGCTGAGTTTGTGCTATGTCCCCTGCCGGTCCCGTAACAGCTGCCTGTGCCGGCTGAGTCTGTGCTATGTCCCCTGCCGGTCCCGTAACAGTTGCCTGCGTACTCTGTGGCATACCGGTATTCGTGGCAGTCGGCTGTGCTGTCTGTGTAGGCTGTCCTGCCTGTGTCGGCTGCCCGCTCGCCGGTGCCGGTGGTATCGCAACCGAAGCTGCCATGATATTTGTATAAACTGCCATGGTAAACGCTAATGCCATACATCCAATTCTCTTTGCCCTCTTTTGTTTGTTCATCCTCATTCTCCTTTGCACACATCTACCCAACCGGCAGATTTTGAATATTCTTCGAGTTCCGGTAACGTAAGTTCTATCGCACTATTGCTGCTTCCGCAGGCAGGAAAAACCGTTTCAAATCGCTTTAATGACTCATCCAGATACACGGTTACCCCTTCCTTAATTCCGAACGGGCACACACCACCGATTGCATGACCAATTTTTTCTACCACTTCATCCGGAGTCAGCAGCTTCGCTTTTGTACCAAATCGTTCTTTATACTTTTGATTACTGATCTTCACATCTCCCGCCGTCACGATGAGAATCGCTTCCTCGCCTATCTTAAAAGACATAGTCTTAGCAATTCTTTCCGGTTCACATCCGACCGCCCGGGCTGCCAGCTCTACGGTTGCACTAGACGTCTCAAACTCCAGCACTCGGTTCTCTATATTCCACTCTTTCAGATATTCCTTTACCTGTTCAACCGCCATCTTGCATTCCTCCTACAGATACTTTCTTCTCAAATCGGCGGCGCTTTCCACTGCCAGATAAGATGGAGCAATGTCAAATACTGTCTTACAGCCGCTCTGACCTTCCTGTGCCAGACGGTAAGCCGCCCGCGCATAAGCCACGATGACCGAAGCAGTAAATTCCGGATTGGAATCCAGTTTTAACTGATATTCAATCACATGTTTATGTTCTTCTTCCCAACCGGTTCTTCCGCTTCTCAATACGATTCCACCGTGGGGAAGCTTGCCGTGCTCTCTCTGCATCTCTTCTTCGCTGATAAAATGCACCGTTGTGTCATAATCCGAAAAATAGTTAGGCATCGTCTTGATCTGCCTTTCGATCTCACCCTGATCTGCCCCTGCCTCTGCTACTACAAAACACTCTCTGGTATGTTTTTCTCTCGTCGTAAGCTCCGGAGCCATGCCGGAACGAACCGCTTCCAGTGCGCTGTCTACCGGAATGGTATACTGCCTGGCATCTTTTACACCATCGAGTCTTCTGATGGCATCCGAATGCCCCTGGCTCACACCTTTTCCCCAGAAAGTATAAGTTTCACCCTGAGGAAGAACAGCCATCGAGTATAAGCGATTGATGGAGAACATACCCGGATCCCATCCCACGGAAATGATTCCAATGGTTCCATTTTCTTTGGCTACGGCATCTACTGCATCAAAATGTTCAGGTATATTTGCATGGGTGTCAAAACTGTCGATCACATGAAAGTAACGAGCAAATTCTGGTGTCTGCATCGGTAAATCGGTTGCACTTCCCCCACAGATAATCAGCACATCGATCTCATCTTTCATACTTTCTGCCTCACTTATATGACAGATCTTAGCCTCTTTTGTGAGAATCTTTACGTTCTCCGGTGAACGGCGGGTAAATACCGCTTTCAGTTCCATATCCGGATTCTGCTTTACCGCACACTCCACGCCACGCCCTAAGTTGCCATAGCCTAATATACCAATTCTAATCCGATTCACTCTATATCCTCCTCAGTATATGTTTTTTATAAAGAGGGAGTGATCGCTCACTCCCTCTGCAGACTACTCTATTATACAACATTTTTTTACTAATTTCCAGTTTTTTTTTATTCTTCCTGCTCTAATTCATCGAACAAATCACTGTCATAAAACTCCCGGATGCTCATGTCAAATCCTTCTGCAATTTTCTTGATGTTTACGAGCCCGGGATTCTTACTTCGGCCGTTGATGATGCACTTGAGCGTGGACGGCGGAATTCCGGTCTTATAAGATAAAGCATAAAAAGTAAGATTCTTTTGCTCACATAATTCCTGAATTCTCTTTATGGTTGCTTCGCAAATCTGCATTTTTCACCCTCCTATTTTTTTTATTTCTTGATTTTATACGAAAAAATAGGGGTTTTGGGGCGATACATCATTTAAAATGTAAAATAATGGGAATTTTATCCATCTTAAACTTGGATTGTATTGATACCGATTAATCTAATTCACTGAGTCCGGTATATAAATTATAATAGCGGCCATGCTGGCTGACCAGACTTTCATGGTCGCCCCGTTCAATCACTTCACCATGTTCCAACACCATAATTGCATTGGCATTTCTTACCGTTGAAAGTCGATGGGCGATTACCAGTGTGGTCCTGTCTTTCATCAGACGATCCATACCATGTTCAATATGTTTTTCTGTTCTGGTATCCACTGAACTGGTCGCTTCGTCTAAAATCAAAATCGGAGCTTTGGAAATAGCTGCCCTGGCAATGTTAAGGAGCTGCCGCTGTCCCTGACTTAAATTGGCACCATCCCCCTCCAGCATCGTCTCATACCCATGTGGCAGACGCATAATAAAAGAATGCGCTGAAGCGGTCTTCGCCGCTTGAATGACTTCTTCATCCGTGGCATCTAATCGTCCATAACGAATATTTTCCATAACCGATCCGGTAAACAAATGGGTATCCTGAAGAACCATGGCGATGTTCTGACGAAGTTCACCCCTCTTCATATGGCGTATATCTACACCGTCAATCATAATCGTACCTGACCAAATATCATAAAAACGGTTTAAGAGATTGGTAATTGTGGTTTTTCCTGCTCCGGTAGACCCCACAAAAGCAATCTTTTGACCGGATTTAGCATAGAGGCTCACGTCCTTTAGTATGATTTTTCCGGGATCATAGCCAAATGTCACATGGTCAAAAACCACTTCACCTTTCATCGGCTTCAAAGAAACTGCCGCCGCCTCATCCTCCGGTTCCGGTTCAGAATCCATCACTGCAAATACACGCTCTGCGCCTGCAAGTGCAGAAAATACATTGCTGACCTGCATCGAGATTTCATTAATTGGTCTGGAAAACTGTCTGGAAAAGTTTAAGAATACCGTCAGACCGCCCACGTCAAAACTTTTAAATATGCAGAGCAAACCGCCGATGGCAGCAGTAAGTGCATAATTCACCTGACTCAGACTGCCCATGACCGGCCCCATAATACCGCCAAAAAGCTGTGCCTTAATCTGCTTATCCCGAAGGTCATCATTTAAATAACCGAATTCCTCTTTTGCCACTTCCTCATGGCAGAATACTTTTACAGCTTTCTGTCCCTGGACGGTCTCTTCCACATAGCCATTTAATGCACCCAGTGCCGATTGCTGTGCAGAAAAATACTTCTGACTTTTCCCTGCTACGAAACCGCCGGCCTTCATCATAAGCGGAAGAAGCACAATCGTAATCAAAGTCAGATAAATATTCGTATAAAGCATCAGTGCCAGTGTTCCAATGATACTGAGTGCCCCGGAAAAAAGCTGAATCAAGGTACTGCTTAACATATTGCCAATAGTATCCACATCATTGGTAAATCGGCTCATAAGGTCACCATTACTGTTGGTATCATAGAAGCGCAGAGGCAGTTTCTGCATTTTGGAGAACAAGTCTTCCCGCAGCCTCTGAAGGGCATTCTGTGCCACAGTCAGCATAATCCTGGACTGCATATAGTTTACAGCAACACTGAGAAGATAAATAACTGCCATAAGCACAAGTGCTTTAAATAACCCCGCCGAATCGCCCCTGCTACCGTCCAGCGGTACGATATACCGGTTGATAATTGGACGGAGCATATAAGAACCGGCCAAACCGGACAGGGTACTGACCACAACACAGATGAATGCCACCAAAAGCCATTTTTTATCTTTATCTAAATAAGATAAGAGCCGTTCCACCGTTTCTCGTCCTGCCCTCGGTTTTCCGCCTCTTGCCGCCGCTGCTCTGGCACCCGGTCCATGCCTTTTTCTGGGTGCATTTGCAATTCGATTCCCATATCTTCGCTTTAAACTTGCTATCTTCTTTTCATCTAACATCCCTGCGCCTCCCCATCTGTTCCATCCGTCTCTGCTTGTGCAGAAGAGGTCTGGGTCTCGTAAATTTCTTTATAGGCATCGCAGGAATTAAGAAGCTCCTCATGTTTTCCCATTCCAATGATTTTTCCATCGTCTAATACCATAATCTGATCGGCATCTTCTACCGAACTGATTCGCTGAGCTATAATAAACTTCGTCGTGTGTTTTAATGTAGTTTGAAATGATTTTCGTATATTGGCCTCGGTTGCCGTATCCACGGCACTGGTACTGTCATCTAAAATCAAGATCTTCGGTTCTTTTAACAGTGCTCTGGCAATGCAAATTCTCTGCTTCTGACCACCGGAAACATTCACGCCGCCTTGTCCCATCTCTGTGTCATAGCCATTCTCAAATCCCATAATAAAACCATCCGCCTGAGCACTTTCCGATGCTGCACGCACCGTTTCCCGATTGGATTCAGCCCCGCCCCACAACAGATTTTCTTCAATTGTACCTGAAAACAACACATTTTGCTGAAGTACCATGCCAACACCCTCTCTAAGGTGCTTCAGAGAATAATCTCTGACATCCACGCCGTCTACTAATACGCGTCCGGATGTTGCATCATAAAGTCTGGGAATCAATTGTACCAGAGACGTCTTGCCGCTTCCTGTAGCGCCGATAATGCCAATTGTCTCTCCGCTTTTAACTTCAAACGAAATATGCTCCAATACCTCGTCTCGTTCCTGCCCGTCATAAGCAAAACTGACATCTTCAAATGTGACACAGCCTTCTGTTACGACCGCATCGGCACGGGAGGCATCTTCATCGGTCAAATCGACCTCTGTATCCAGCACCTCATTCATACGTTTTACGGAAGCCATCGCTCGGGAGCTCTGTAAAAACACCATAGAAAGCATCATCAGCGACATGAGAATCTGTACAATATAAGTAGTAAAGGCAGTCAGGTCACCAACTGCCATACCGCCTCCAATGATAATATTTCCGCCGTACCAGACCACTGCCAATGTGGTGATATTCATGGCCAGCATCATGACCGGCATCGTCGCGATGACAATCTTCATGGCATTTAAACTGCTGTGCTTCAAATCACGGTTCATCTCCTTAAAGCGATCACTTTCATAGTCTTCCCGCACAAAGGATTTCACGACTCTTATATTCGTAAGAACTTCCTGAATTCCATTATTCAGAGTGTCCAGTTTTTTCTGCATGATTTCAAATCTGGGAAATGCTGTTTTTAATATAAAGGCAATAACAATTGACAAAATGGGTATCACAATTAAAATAATGACTGCCAATCTGGCATTCATCAAAAATGCCATAAATAATGCCCCCATCAGCATGCCCGGTGCACGCAGCATCATCCGAAGTCCCATCATCATCACGCTCTGCACCTGCTGCACATCATTCGTCAATCGGGTGACTAATGAACCGGTGCTGAACTCGTCAATATTCTTAAAAGAGAACTGCTGCACCTTGGCAAAAATGTCGCTCCGCAAATCACCGGTAAAACTGATGGATGCCTTTGCTGCAAAATAGGCTCCGAAGATCCCGCTCACCGACATAAATACGGTAGTAAGAATCATCAAAAGACCCATTTTAATAATATATCCCGCATCTCGCTCTGCCACACCGTTATTGATAATCAGTGACATCAGCTTCGGCATCATAATTTCTCCGAACACCTCTGCCAGCATCATGATTGGTCCCAAAATAAAGGCACTTTTATACGGAATAATATATTTTTTGTATTTCTTCATTCAATCCACTCCTCCTCTTGAAAGAGATATTCAAACTAACTATGACAAAATCTTTAAAAGCTCTTCTTTTCCCATCCCGGACAGTGACAACATCCCTTCCGTCACGATTTGTTCAGCCAGGCACTGCTTTGTCTCCTGCAGCTTCATAATATTTTCTTCAATTGTATGTTCCATGATCAGTTTATACACCGTGACCTGTTTGCTCTGCCCGATGCGATGCGCCCGATCCGTCGCCTGATTCTGTGCTGCCACATTCCACCATGGATCATAGTGAATCACGATATCAGCTGCTGTCAGATTCAGTCCCGTGCCTCCCGCTTTCAGTGAAATCAGAAACAAAGAAACATCATCTTTGTTAAATGCGTTCACCAGTCGAATTCGTTCTTCTTTTGGCGTGGAACCGGTCAGCTTGTAGAAGGAGATTCCTTCACGCTCTATTCTTTTTCCTATAATTTCCAACATCGATGCAAATTGAGAAAATAAAAGTATCTTATGCCCCGCCGATACGGCACCGGTCAGAAGATCCACACAAGTTTCTAATTTGGCCGATCCACTTTCATATGATTCATAGCACAGTGCCGGATCGCAGCAAATCTGGCGCAATCTGGTAAGTTCCGATAAGATCTGCAGTTTTCCTCTTCCGCTGACATCAGCCGAATCTTTTTCAATACTCTGTTTTAACTGTAATGCATTCACCGCATAAAGTTCTTTTTGTTTTCCCACAAAAGCAGAATATACAATCTTTTCTAATTTATCAGGCAATTCTTTCAGAACGTCGGATTTTAACCGGCGCAGTACAAAGGGTTTAATCATCCGATGAAGATTCGCCAATGCTTTTTGATCCCCCTCTTTTACGATTGGAATTTCAAACATCGTCTTGAATTTGCGGTAACCGAATAAAAAGCCGGGCATTAAGTAATCAAAGATACTCCACAATTCGCTCAGGCGGTTCTCCACCGGGGTTCCGGTCAGTGCAAAGCGAGTAATGGCATGAACCGCTTTTACCGTTCTGGCACTTTGGGTAGACGCATTTTTTATATACTGAGCCTCATCTATCACCTCATAGCGAAAGCTCTTTTCTTTGTAAAAAGCGATATCCCGTTTTAGCAGATCATAAGATGTGATCACTACGTCATACTGTTCCATCTCTTCCAGATTTTTCTTACGTTCGGCCAGGGTTCCGGTCACCGAAACCACGTTTAAAGATGGGGCGAACATAGCAAACTCATGGCTCCAGTTATATACCAGTGAAGCCGGACATACGACCAGAGAAGTCTTCTCTTCAAATGGAGACTCCACTTGGTTGGAATTAGCAAAATCCAGTAAAAGGCTAATCATCTGAATGGTCTTTCCCAGACCCATATCATCGGCTAATATTCCGCCAAATCGATACTCATCTAATGTTTTCAACCAGCAAAATCCGGTTTTTTGATATGCCCGGAGCACCCCGTTCAAGTTAGGTGGAATTTCATATCCACTGTCTTCCACTGATTTCATACCGCGGATCACCGTTCGAAATCGACTGTCCCTTTGGTAGGCAATCCGACTGTCCTCTTTTAAGATACTATCCAGATACAGTGCCCGATACCCCGCCAGTTGGATTTTCCTAGACTGCAGTTCTGTCTTTCCGATGGAAAGTCCTTCCGTCAGTTTCGACAAGGTAAGAAGTCCGTCATCATCCAGTTTTAGGAATTCTCCGTTCTTCATGCGATGATATTTTTTCTTTTTTGTATATTCCGAAAGCACGCGGGACAGTTCTGCACCACTCATGCCATCTGCATCTACATCCAGTTCCAGCCAGCTGCCATTCATCGATACCCCTACAGCTATTTTAGGCGAAGGAAGTATCTTAAGACGGCTGAATGATTCCGATAAGTACACATCTCCAATTGCTTGAAATTCCTCCAAGCCCTCACTGAGCAATCGGTAGATGGCATTTTCGTCGTCTCGGATCAGCAGATTCTTCGTACCATCTTCTTTATAACTAAAATATCTGGTAATGACCCGACTGATGCGAAACTCTCCCGGCACATCGCAGCAGACCGTACTGGGAACTTTCTCATCATCCAGGGGATGAAACGAATAATCGCCATAAGATAAAATCGGATTTAAAGAAATCTCATCCGAACTGATACTGTCAAATTCAAAACGTGCCTTTAGTTCCTCGGGACGGTACTCTTCCAGATTAATTCCATCATTCTCAAGTATCCCCAACAGTTCCAACTGTCTCAATACACGCTCATAAAAAAGTGGAATATCCCGTCGATTGACTGCTACTTCGTGGGAAGATCCCGGTGTACGGATCATCTGCTCCAGAAAAATGGTCAGTGTCTCCGTATATCTTTCATCACATTGGTACAGGTATTCATCATCCACCACATACAGGTGCTTCTCCCCCGAGAACGCCATGATATTCTCCGGAATTGAAATTTTAATTCCATCGCTGCCTTCTCGTTTTACGGTAATCACCAATGGTGGATTTTGTGAAACCGCGCATAACACGCGTTCCTGTCCCCTAAAATCTTCTGTTTCTACCGTCTCGCCTTCCACAATTTCAAAAAAACGGTCACATCCTGTTTTATTCAGAGCCAGACTGCGAAAGGATGGCAAGGCGGCCATTGTGCCTTTGCGCATCTGCTCATAGTGTTCTCTGTAAGAGCCGGCCAGTTCCATCACCAGACGAACCATCGGCTCACTGGTGCTGTCAAAGGCGCCTACACTGTGATTAAATGCCAGTCCTTTTCCATATTCTACGTACTGACCATTCTCCACCGTCTGTGCGAAAATACTGAGATCCTTTATCTGATAGAGTCTGCTTTGACCAATTCGACACTCCATCTTCACCCCTTGGTGGTCAATGATTAATTTGGGTACCAGGCGCATTCTTCCGGTTTCTTCCTCACCCATGATCTTGGCCACCTCATGGTTGGTGTACTCTCTTACCATCAGGCGAATCGCCGGAGATGTGGAGACATACGTCTTTTTATGATCACTGCTGTGCTTTGAATATTCTTTAAAAAGTGCCTTGCAGTGACCGCACATCTCACCATCTGAATGTCCCCCTATACAGGAACAAGAGTAGTCAAATACCTGACTACCCCTGATGCGAATTCTGACTTTATAGGTTTTTTCTTCATCTTCCACTGTGCCCCGGACGCAGACTTCGCCCTTCCAAAATGCATCGATGAAACAATCTATTACCTTCATACAGAACCCCCCATTTGCGAAATCCCAAGTTTTACATATGCTTCGGAGACTCCATGCCAAGCATATCCATACAAGTATCTAAAACCTCTTTTGTGAGAGTAATCAGACTGATCAATGCGGCCTGTTTTTCTTTATCCTCTTCTGACATGATCTTATTCTCCAGATAGAAGTTATTAAATTCATCCGACAAATCATATAAATACTGGCATATCTTATGTGGTGCCGTATCAGCAAATGCAGTTTCTACCACTTCATTAAAGCGGCAAAGTTCTAATTGAAGTGCTTTCTCTGTATTGGAAGCTGCAGGACGAATTCCTGACATTTCCTTTGTTTCCCCATTTATCTCTTTATATTTTTCTAGGATAGAATTAATTCGAACAATCATATACTGGATATGTGGGCCGGTATCTCCTTCAAAAGAAATAAAGCGATCCACATCAAATACATAATCTTTGGTAGCCTGATTCGATAAATCTCCGTACTTGAGAGCGGCCAGACCGATGACGCGCGCAGTCCAATCCAGTTCGTTCTCCGGAACTTTCTCTTTTTCTTTAATCTTTGTATAGACTGCTTGATTGATTTCATCAATCAGACACTCCAGGCGCATCACGCCGCCATCCCGCGTTTTAAATGGTCCTCCATCCTTGCTGTTCATCGTGCCGAAACCAAGGAAAATCATCGGCGTATCCTCTTTAACGATACCTGCCTTCTTAGCCACACGGAATACCTGAACAAAGTGAAGATCCTGACGTTTATCCACTACATAGATATAACGATCGGGATGAAAATCCTGCTCCCGTTCCACAATCGTCGCTAAATCCGAAGTTGCATAGAGTGCCGCTCCATCGGATTTTCTTATAATACATGGCGGCAGTTCCTTTGGGTCACTTTCTTCTGTTACATCCACGACCAAAGCACCCTGACTCTCATATGCCAATCCTTTTTGTATTAAATCCTCGATTAATGCCGGAATAAATGGCTGCGCATCACTCTCGCCCTTCCAAAGATCAAATTCGACGTTGAGGTTGGCATAATTCTTCCGCAGATCTGCCAATGATACGTTCATGATCTGCTGCCAGATCGCACGAAATGGTGCATAGCCGCTCTGTAATTTAAAGGTGGCTTCCTGAGCTCTTTCCTTAAATGACTCATCTGTTTTTGCTTTTCCACTGGCTGCCGGATAAATCTCTTCCAGTTCCGATATGGTAAAGGGCGGTTCTGCCGGATATTCGCCTTGGAACGCATCGTCAAAATATGGCAGTTCCGGCTTACGATCCCGAAGTTCCTCAATAATCAGGCCCATCTGAAGTCCCCAGTCGCCCAGATGCACATCACCAATCATATGATGTCCCAAAAAGCGACCCATGCGCTTCAAGCTTTCACCGATGACAGCGGAACGCAAGTGTCCCACATGCAGCGGTTTGGCTACATTCGCTCCACCGTAGTCCACGATAATCGTCTCCGGGTGTTCTGCCTCTGACAGACCAAGCTTCTCGCTCCCTGCCATCTCATTTACATAGGAGGCCAGGAACTCCGGACAAAGGCGGATATTAATAAATCCGGGCAGCACGGCATCTACCTCTGAGAACATCGGACTGTCTTTTAAATATTCCGTCACCTCTTTGGCTATATCAATTGGTTTCTTCTTATATGCTTTCGCTGCTGCCATCGCTCCATTA
This sequence comes from Clostridium sp., assembly GCA_036634775.1. Lineage (GTDB taxonomy): Bacteria > Bacillota > Clostridia > Lachnospirales > Lachnospiraceae > Otoolea. Next base: position 58,801 of record JAVWRQ010000002.1, on the reverse strand, counting down.
CACTGATACTCACAGAGATCCGGTCGGTTCGACAGGGTTACCCTGATATATTTTTCATCATAGCCGCCCTTTTTAAAAGCCGGCTTTAACTCCTCTACAATCAAATCCACAATTTTCTTCATGGGTTTTTGTCTCCTTCATCTATTGATTTGCTAAACTATTATTATATATCAACATCCGCTTAAAATCAACGTATTTACGTGACTTTCCCTCTGGGTTACCCGTATTTATTTTAGCTCTCCGGTCTGTTCGTTTCTCCTTTTCCATCTGCCTACTCCTCTTTTGTTAAAAAGCATACGATCGGAAACAAAAAAAGAACCGCTGTAAAATCCCTATCGTTTCCTTCGGACATTCTACAGCAGCTCGCATCTTCTTCAAATAAAATTAATTAACTTCTGGAAAGGTATTCTCCTGTACGTGTATCGATCTTGATCTTATCGCTCTGTTCTACGAACAGAGGTACATACACAGTAGCTCCTGTCTCTACCTTAGCAGGTTTTGTAGCTCCCTGTGCGGTATCTCCCTTAAATCCGGGTTCGGTATCTATGATCTGAAGTTCTACAAATAACGGTGGTTCGATGGAGAACACCTTGCCATTATAAGAACAAACTTTACACATCTCGTTCTCTTTTACAAACTTCAGCGCATCGCCAACGGTATCGTTATTCAGGGCAACCTGCTCATAGGTGTTGACATCCATAAAGTTGTATAAATCGCCATCTGCATATAAATACTGCATGTCCACTCGGTCAATTCTCGCAGACGGAAACTTCTCCGTTGGTCTGAATGTCTTCTCTAAAACGCCACCACTCATAATATTCTTAATTTTTGTTCTAACAAATGCAGCACCTTTACCGGGTTTTACATGCTGAAACTCCATAATCTGAAAAACGTTTCCGTCAATTTCTATTGTTATACCATTTCTAAAATCGCCCGCTGATATCATAAATTGATATTCCTCCTTGAAATTCTCTTAATCTTTTTTATTCTATACTAAAACCCTTTTCTTTTCAACTATTTTTTGCAAAACATAGCCAAAATATGACGAAAACATAGTAAAACTACAGTTTATCACCATTCCGGTGGTAAACCGATGTCGATTTTATAAGGATTTGTTCCGCAATTCCTCTATCTTCTCGATTTCTTCAACGATCTGTTCTATATCTTTTCCATCTGTTTCTACTACGCCATCAGCTGCTTCCATATAAAATGGTTCCCGAAACGTCAATAATTCTTCGATTTTTTGTTTTCGGTCTTCCCCCTGTAACAGCGGTCTGGTCGTATCCCCTGCCAATCTCTTCAGTACGGTCTCTGGGCTGACTTTTAAATAAATCACAGTTCCCAGTTCTTTAAGCACTTCCCGGTTCTCCGGATGAATCGGCAGTCCACCACCGGTGGAAATCAGGGTCTTATTATGACTTTTCTCACTTATATCTAAAAGGTTCTTGAGCGTCTGGGTTTCCTTGCGGCGAAATCCCTCTTCTCCCTGGGCCAAAAAGATATCAGAAACACTCATACCGGCTATCATCTCAATCAGTCGATCGGTATCTACCACAGGAATCCCATGTTTTTTCGCATAGCACATCCCTGCACCGGTCTTTCCTGCCCCCATAAAGCCAATTAAAATAAGATTACGTTTCTCTTTCTCCAGACGTTCCCGTTCCCGATTCAGCACTAATTGCTGCTGAATCATCTGTTCCGCCTCTTCTATCGTGTCCGGACTGATCGATACGCCCGGATTCCATAATTCAAATGCGGCGGCTCCCTGATACAAAAGCATATGTAATCCATTGACTACGCGACCACCTGCTTCCCTGACCATCTGCATAAATCGTGTCTCTGCCGGCGTATAGATGACTTCGACCGCCTCACTGATCTTCTTATAAAACTCAGGATCTTCGATGGGCACATCGTCTGCATGAGGATTCATCCCCACACTGGTAGACTGCACCGCAAAATACTTCCCCTCGGGAATCTCTTCATAGTCATTCAGATCCATAGGATGCACCAGTTCCCATCCAAATAGATCATTGATATAGGTTGCCAGATCTTCGGCTTTTGAAACACTTCGGTTTAAAAGATAGATCGATGTTGCGCCTTCTTTGGCCATCATATAAGCCGCTGCCTTCGCCGCACCTCCCGCACCGATTAAAATACAGTTCCTGCCCAACAGTTTGATTCCCGCCTCGGATACGGTTCGCAGCAATCCCTGCACATCGGTGTTATAGCCCTTATATCCGGTCTCTGTACGCACGAGCGTGTTAACTGCGCCTACTGCCTCTGCCTCTTCATCGATCTCGGTCAGATATGGCATCACCCTCTGCTTATGAGGCACAGTCACATTAAGTCCTCGGATATTCAAAGCAAACGCACCTTTGATTGCTGCTTTCACATCACTTTCTTCTACTTTAAATGGCACATACCGAACATTAATGCCTGTCCGCTCCGCATATAGATTCTGCAACAGAGGAGACATACTGTGCTCTACCGGATTTGCTATGATCCCACATACCTGTGTTTTTCCATCAGTTATCATATCATACCCTCCTTCCTGTCTGCATAGTTCCGATTTCGTTCTGTAATTTTCCGTTCTTTCGGTTTTTATTATAAAAATACAATACGATCTTTTCAAGATATCGTTTTAATACAATCTGAATTTCTTCCTTGGGATGGATGGGTTTTACGAGAATTCCATAAATACCGGAACGATTCGCACCATACACGTCGGTAAACAGCTGATCTCCCACAAACAGGGTATGCTCCCGATCCGTTCCCATCTGTGCCATCGCTCTTTTATATCCTTTTACCGACGGTTTCCCCGCCTTAAAGATATACTTAGAGTTCACCTGCTTCGCAAATGAAGCTACTCTCGGTTCTTTGTTATTCGACATCAGGCAAGTGTCCATCCCCAGTGTACGCAAACGCTTAAAAAGTGCAATTGCCCTCTGGTCAGCCGGTGCTCCGTGAGGTACCAGTGTATTATCAACGTCAAATATGACTCCGCGTATTCCCTTTCCATAAAATGTTTCATATGGAATCTCATAAGCAGAATCTATGTATTCTTTAGGATAAAAAGAATGAAATATCATCATTTTTTCTCGTCCGCCGTCCCCGGTTTATTCTGTAACAGTTTACCCAATTCATCCATAAATGTATTCACATCTTTGAATTCCCGATAAACCGAAGCGAACCGAACATAAGCTACTTCATCCAAGTCCTTTAGTTTCCTCATGACTAATTCACCGATGGCTGAGGTCTCGATTTCTTTCTCTTCCATATTAAAAATCCGGCTTTCAATTTCGTCAATCACAGCGGTAATCTGCTGTGGCGAAACAGGGCGCTTATGGCAGGAATGGAGCACACCGGCTTCAATCTTTGCCCGGTCATACATCTCTCTGGTATTGTCTTTCTTAATTACCATAAGAGGTATCGTCTCTAACTTCTCATAAGTGGTAAACCTTTTTCCGCAAGTTTCACACTGGCGGCGGCGGCGGATCGAACTGTTGTCATCAGCCGGTCTGGAATCGATGACTTTGGTATCTGCTGCATTGCAAAATGGGCATTTCAATATGGTATCCTCCTGACACTGGTCGTTGTGTTTATTTTATCTCACCGCCACAAGTTATGCAAGCTCTTTTCATTTCTCATCCGATGCTTTCGGTTCATCCAGGCACACCAGAATAATATCGTCCCCTATTTGTTCAATATCGCAGTAAGGAATCACATATTCTTTCTCCCGCCCCAGGAATCCCCACACGCACCCCGGTCCCGGAACAATAATTGCCAGCATACAGCCGGTGCAGATATCGAAATCCACATCTCCGACATAACCTAAGCGCTTGCAGTCTTTCATATTGATGACTTCTTTTTGTTTTAATTCATTGATTCGCATGATTTTCTCCGGTCTTTTCCTTACTCCATTATATGATAAGAAAAACTTTTGGTTTGCTTTTTCTTATTCATCTGATATAATATTTTTAGAATCAATAATGAGAATTGTCTTACGAAAGGAATTGCTATGATACAATTAGAGAGAACCAGCGTAATGAATATGGAAAACGCCATCCGCGGTGCCAGAAACCCACTGAACAGCTGGGATCGTATGGACAGCACTTACGACGAAAAAGGAAACTTTATCTTAGGACCAAATGATTTGGATCTGGCCGGACGTCTTCGCAAAGCAGGAAGCGACCACCGCAAGTATGTACGTCAGATTCTTGTATCCGTCGATATTACCGCCCCCTTTTACTGGTGGAAAGAATACGATACATACAAGATTGCCACTGTGGCCAACTCTTGCAGCACGATGCATAAGATTGCCAGCAAACCATTCGTGATGGATGATTTCAGTGTGGATCATATGACCCCGGCTACAAAAGAATTCATGCAGACCGTTGTAGATAAACTAGAAGAGATTCGTCTGCGTTACAGAGAAACCAAGAGCAAAGATGACTGGTATGATTTAATTCAGCTTCTCCCAACGAACTATAACCAGATGCGCACCTGCTCTTTTAACTATGAAACCCTGATTAATATCTACTATGCAAGAAAAGATCATAAACTCACCGAGTGGCATACATTTTGCGAATGGATCGAGACACTTCCTTATGCAAAAGAGATCATCATCGCCGACGGGAAATGATAAGTTAAATAGGCAGGAACATCACAAAATACCATTGTGATGTTCCTGCCTGTTTTATACTGTGATTTGATTTACTGTATCTGCATCTCTGCCTGTTTTTGCATGCGATCCACAATAAATGATTCTACATTGTCTTTCTCCAGTCCCAAAGCAACTGCCAGTTCACCAAATAGGAAGTCCTGGGCTGCCTTCAGATAGGTATCATCACGGGCTATATTCTTTCTGCCCTCTTTTAAACGTCCTTGTTTTCTCAAGTACAATGTCTTGACAATCTGAGCCCATCCTTTGCATTCATATCTGCCCATGATTTCTTTGTAGCCAACTTCCGGCTTCTTATCCGCTTCCAGTTTAATTACTTCAATCTCCGGAATCTTCTCGATCAGCTTCCAGGCATCTTCTTTGGAAATAATTTCTCGCATAACAGCTTTTTGATTGTCTACCGGAGTGTATACCGTGTTTCCCTTGAAATACAACGGTTCCAGCGTATAATAAAGCCGGCTTGGGTCTGCGGAGGAGATACTGACTGCTCCTACAGCTCTAACCACACAAACACCATGACTTCCATACACAACATAATCGTTTACCTGAAACATCTGTATCCTCCTTCTAAATCCTGATTGGCCACCACTGGCAGAGAAAAAAATACCCTGTCTATTGACAAGATATTCTTTCAGCTCATCTAAACTATATACACTAGTATATCACACTTTTCCCATTTTTACCACAAAATTAGTTAAAAGTCTATATAGTACACTGCTTTGTAGGTTTATTCCATCAGAAAATGCTTTAATTATAGCAAATGACCGGTATTCCTGTGTAAACCAAGTCGTATAATGGCTTTGCTTTGGCCGAAGGCAGATTCACACAGCCATGGCTGCCGGCATATTGATAAATCGTACCGCCGAACTTATTCCTCCAGCTAGCGTCATGAAGACCAATTCCTCCGTTAAAAGGCATCCAGTAATCTACGTGACTTTCATATTCATAAGTGCCATCCGGTTTCTTATCTCCTTTGAGAATTCGATCGGTCTGCTTATAAGTCAAGCTATAAATCCCCGGCGGTGTCGTGTATTTCTTTTCCACATTACCGGTTACGCAGGGAGCTTCCCATACCTGTACGCCGTCCTTATACATATAAGCATGCTGTCCGGTGAGATCGATTTCTACATAGGTCTTGCCCCAGTCCGGTACCGTTCTGCTGGCACCAAGACTTGCATATTGTGGTTCTCTGGACTGTGTCTGTCCCGTTTGAATCATCGCAATCAGTGCTGCCGTCTCACCTGCCTGGTCGATTCTCCAACCATAAGGTCCTGCTATGCTTACATCTTTTCCGGCTGCCGTATGAAAGGTTCTGGCCGTACCTGCCGTATCATACTGTGCCGCTAATGACGCAATATAGGCCGCCGCCTGCTCATGGTTCACACCAATCTGTCCATTTGATGAACCGGTAAGCCACGTACAGATGGTTTCACCTGGAAGATTCACCGTATTCTCACCAAATGTATAGGTAATGGTCATATCTTTACAGTGGTTCATCGTATCACAAAGTTTTTTTAATGATTCATCATCTGCTTTGACGTTCACCTTATAGTAGCAATCCCACTCGGCCAGATTAATCTCTTTTAAGCCAATCGCTGCCGCTCCACGAAGTACACCGATGGTTTTCTCTACATCCACATTATTCCCCTGCACCTCCGGAATAATGGAAAATGGCTGTCCCGCCTGATATGCCGAAACATGGGCATCGGAAGTGATCATTATATCATTCCCGGCAATACAGGAAAGTGTTTTAATTCTGGCAATCAGTGCTTTCTCATCGTAAGTTCCCGTAATCTGCATCTCATGGGAATTATCTACGTGGGGACCAAAGCTTCGCCCTGATGCATTCTGCGCATCTAAAATCGCCTGAAGTCCTTCCGGAACAATCGTCGAATAGCCAATCTCCGGACCAGTGATGACTTCTGTCTTTCCATCTTTTGTCTTTATCGTCAGTTTATAGTTTCCTGCATAGGTGTTACCAATCTGAGTTTTTGCCTCATCAACGGTCATATTATCAATCGAAATCCCATTAACTTCGGTTCCCTTTACAAATCTGCTACGATCATTATCATCTGCAAATGCTGCTGTACTGCAAATTATCATCAGTATGAATGCAATGACAATACTTTTTACTTTGTTCATTCTTCTGCCTCTGCTGTTTGATCGGAAGGAGTCAATGGGCATATCTCCTGCTGCAGACAAATTCCGGTCGCATCTTCCTCTAAAAATTTACTGCAAATACGTTTTCCAACTAATTCGGTGCTTCTCATCGACGCATCTAACACCATAAGTAAATACTGACAGCTGCTGTACTGCGTAAACACATCGCCTATGCGTAAGGAAGCTTGTATGATCTGCTTTAATATCTCCAATTGAGGTACCCGTGATTCCAAAGGCAGAAAATTTCCTTTTTCATCGGTAAGTGTTAGAAGGAGAATATTCGCCTGACGACCGCTGCGTCTGAGTCCCCGCTCCACAAATCGATAAATGATCTTAAAATTATCATACTCCTGACAATATGCGCCCGGAGATAATATCTGCTCTCTTAAATCTTGTCGAATTTGTTTTACATCACTGTAAATAGCACTCATTTCCACATGGTTATCACTTCTCTGTATTTTCAAGATTCATACCCCCCTCTCGAAAGAATAAACTATATCATTTTCATTTTCTCTCTTTTTTATTTTACAATAAAATAAGGATACTATCAACTGTTTTTACAATTAATAGTACCCTTATACGTTTGTCTTATATTTTATCGGTTGTTAAGTGCTGCCTGTGCTGCTGAAAGTCTTGCAATCGGAACACGGAATGGAGAACATGATACGTAGTTCAAACCAATCTTATGGCAGAATTCTACGGAAGACGGATCTCCGCCATGCTCGCCACAGATACCGCATTTTAAGTCAGGACGTGTTGCACGGCCGTTCTTAACTGCCATCTCTACCAGCTGGCCTACACCGGTCTGGTCAAGTCTTGCAAATGGATCTGACTCGTAAATCTTAGCTTTGTAGTAAGCATCTAAGAACTTACCTGCATCATCACGGGAGAAACCAAATGTCATCTGTGTTAAGTCATTTGTACCAAAGGAGAAGAATTCAGCTTCTTCAGCGATTGCGCCTGCGGTAAGAGCGGCACGAGGAATCTCGATCATGGTACCAACGTGGTACTTCATATCGGAATTCTTTTCTTTCTTCACTGCTTCTGCTACTTCTACTACGATATCTTTAACGAATTTAAGTTCTTTCTTCTCGCCTACCAGTGGAATCATGATCTCAGGAATAATTTCAAATCCACATTCCTGTGATACTTCGATAGCAGCTTCCATAACGGCTCTTGTCTGCATCTTGGCAATCTCCGGATAGGTGACAGCCAGACGGCATCCACGATGACCCATCATTGGGTTGAACTCGTGTAAATCAGCACATTTTGTTTTGATTGCTTCCACGGTAAGACCCATATCTTTTGCTAAAGCTGCGATATCCTCTTCGGAAGTCGGTAAGAATTCATGCAGCGGCGGATCTAAGTAACGAACCGTCATTGGCTTTCCTTCCAGTGCTTTGTACATAGCTTTAAAGTCACCCTTCTGGAAAGGAATCAGCTGATTTAATGCTGCTTCTCTGGCTTCTACGGTATCGGAAAGAATCATCTTTCTGATCTTGGAAATTCTCTCTGCATCAAAGAACATATGCTCAGTACGGCAAAGGCCAATACCTTCTGCACCTAATTTAACTGCATTGATCGTATCAGCAGGTGTATCGGCATTTGTACGAACGCCCAGAGTTCTGAACTCATCTGCCCATACCATCATGCGCTCAAAGTTTCCGCTTAAAGAAGCTTCCTGCGTAGCAATGTCGCCTTTATAGATCTTGCCGGTAGAACCATCTAAGGAAATGAAATCTCCCTCGTGGAATGTATAACCGCCTAATTCGAACTTCTTAGCTTCTTCGTCTACTTTTACTTCACCGCATCCGGATACACAGCATGTTCCCATACCACGTGCCACTACTGCTGCGTGAGAAGTCATACCGCCACGGACAGTCAGGATACCGCGTGCTGCGTGCATACCTTCGATATCCTCAGGGGATGTCTCAAGACGAACAAGAATAACTCTCTCGCCTTTCTCGCCGGCTGCTTTTGCATCTTCAGCTGTAAAGTAAACTTTACCTGCTGCTGCACCAGGAGATGCCGGAAGAGCGGAACCGATTACTTCGCCGGCTTTTAATGCTGCCGGGTTAAAGGTCGGGTGAAGTAACTGATCCAAAGATTTAGCTTCAATTCTGCAAATAGCTTCTTCTTTTGTAATCATACCTTCATCTACTAAATCACAGGCGATCTGGAGAGCTGCCGGAGCGGTTCTCTTACCGTTACGTGTCTGTAAGAAGTATAACTTGCCTTCTTCGATCGTGAACTCCATATCCTGCATATCGCGGAAATGTTTCTCCAGTTTCATCGCTAAATCCATGAACTGTTTGTAACAGTCAGGAAGGTCATTCTCTAACTGGGTAATCGGCTGTGGTGTACGAACACCGGCTACTACGTCTTCGCCCTGTGCATTGATTAAGTACTCACCGTAAATGCCTTTTTCACCGGTAGATGGGTTACGTGTAAATGCAACACCTGTACCTGATGTCTCTCCCTTATTACCAAATACCATCGTCTGTACGTTTACTGCTGTGCCCCAGTCGCCCGGAATATCATTCATACGACGGTAAACGATTGCACGTGGGTTGTCCCATGAACGGAAAACGGCTTTGATAGCGCCCATTAACTGCTCTTTTGGATCCTGTGGGAATTCCTGGCCTTTCATGGCATCTTTGTAAACTGCTTTGAATTTAACCGTTAATTCTTTTAAGTCTTCTGCTGTTAAATCTGTATCAAAATGTACGCCTCTGTCAGCTTTCATCGTGTCGATGATCTTCTCAAAGTGAGATTTTGAAACTTCCATAACAACATCGGAGTACATCTGAATAAATCTTCTGTAAGAATCATATGCAAATCTTGGGTTGCCTGTCTTTTTAGCAAATCCTTCTACTGCAACATCATTTAAACCGAGGTTAAGAATTGTATCCATCATGCCCGGCATAGATGCACGTGCTCCGGAACGAACGGATACAAGTAACGGATCCTGTGTATCACCGAATTTCTTTCCGCTGGTCGCTTCAAGCCATGTGATTGATTCGAAAATCTGATTTTGAACTTCCTCTGTGATCTGCTCTCCACTGTCGTAGTAATTCGTACAAGCTTCTGTTGTTACAGTAAAGCCCTGTGGAATTGGCATTCCTAAGTTGGTCATCTCTGCAAGATTACAGCCTTTGCCGCCGAGAAGGTTTCTCATTGCCGCACTGCCTTCTTCGAACTTGTAAACCCATTTTGCCATAAGTTTATTTCCTCCTAAATGTTTTAGTAGATTAAAATCTACATACTATAGTGTAATTTAAAACAAATTGTCATATCTTACCCAATTTGCCATCGTGAATATTATATCATAAACTCTCTTCTAGTAAAGGGGTTTCTTTCATTACTTCTAATTTTTCTCGTCTTTTCATGTATTTTTCGCGATACATCATCAATCCGGCGATTATAAGTGTAAGAAATTCGGTAATAACGATGGTAATCCAGATTCCATTCACGCCCAGAATCATGGGCAGGAGCATTACAAAGATACCATTAAAAACCAATCCCCGCAGAAGAGAGATGAGCAACGCATTCACCGGTCTTAAGACTGATTGGAAATAAGTGCCCAGAAGCATGTTAGCGCCTGCCGCTAAAAAGGAAAGAAAATAAATGCGGATAGCTGTCGTTCCCAAATAAATGATTTCTTCCGTCGGTGCTACAAACGCATAAATCAGCCACAGAGGTTTGATCAGTCCGATTCCGGTAAAGAGTACTCCGGCAAAGAGTGTGGTCATAAGTCCCAGTTTTCGGGTCTGTTCCACCCGTTCCCTTCTCCCTGCACCAAAATTCACCGCCAGGATCGGCTGTACCGCCTGCGCGATTCCATTGGAAATCGATGCCACGATCAGCGCACTGTTGGATACAATCGCATAGACAACGACACCTAAATCACCCACATAAGCAAGAAGCTGATGATTGAACATAAGAATAACGATTCCTCCCGTAAGTTCCAGAAGGAAGCTGGATAAACCGTTAATAATGACTTTTCCAAATGCTCTGACCCGCAGATGTTTCGTCAGTTTCAGCGTATTATCCGGGTTCAGGAAGTGCGTCAGCAATATAAGCACTGTAATATAAGAAGAAATTACGGTGGCAAGAGATGCGCCCGCCATCCCCATGCCCATAGGAAAAATAAAAATATAATCCAGGATTACATTAATGACTCCACCGCTGATCACGGCTGCCATAGATAATTTAGGTGCTTTGTCATTTCTCACAAATGCCTGAAGGCAGGAAGAGAAAATAAACGCCGGAGCACCTGTAACAAAAATAATTCCATAAGAATAGACCTGATGTCTCATCGTATCATTACTGCCCATCGCTCTGGTAATTGGCTCGAAAAAGACCCGGAAAATCACCATATAAAGGACAGAGAATACAGCGGCCAATACCATAGCCGCTGTAAAATACTCTTTTGCACTTTTTTCATCTCCCCGTCCCTTGTATACAGAGAAAAGAACACCTCCGCCTACGCCGAACAGCACACCGGTTCCAAAGAACAGATTAAAGATTGGAAGGACAATGTTGAGAGCTGCAATTCCGGTTGCGCCCACGCCCCGTCCGATCATAATCGTATCAGCCAGAATATAAATGGATGTTACCAGTGTGGCGCCGATGGACGGAAGCAGATATTTTAAATAAAGCTTTGAAATCTTCCCATCCAGGAAGTCTGATTGATTCATTCTTAAAACTCCCTGCTAATCTTTAGAAACGAAATTTATCCTCAAAATAAGTTTTGAGTTCTGTCATCGGAATACGTACCTGCTCCATGGTATCACGGTCACGAACCGTAACAGCACCATCCACCTCAGAATCAAAATCATAGGTGATGCAGAATGGAGTTCCGATCTCATCCTGTCTTCTGTAACGTTTGCCAATATTTCCCCGGTCATCCAGTTCACAGTGATAATATTTAGACAACTCTGTATAAACTTTTTCTGCTCCTTCGCACAGTTTCTTGGACAGCGGAAGGATACCGATCTTAACCGGAGCAAGTGCCGGATGGAAATGCAGAACCGTTCTTACATCGCCTTCACCGATCTCCTCTTCATCGTAAGCAGCACATAAAAATGCCAGAGTAACGCGGTCTGCACCCAGTGATGGCTCTACTACATAGGGGATATATTTTTCTTTCTTCTCATCATCAAAATAAGTCATATCCTGTCCGGATACAGTCTGATGCTGTGTCAGGTCATAATTCGTTCTGTCCGCAATGCCCCACAGTTCGCCCCAACCAAATGGGAACAGGTATTCCAGATCTGTGGTTGCTTTACTATAAAAAGAAAGTTCTTCTTTCTCATGATCTCTTGCCCGCATCTCTTCCGGTTTGATTCCCAGTGTCTGCAGCCAGTCGATACAGAACTGCTTCCAGTAAGCGAACCACTCTAAATCGGTATCCGGCTCACAGAAGAACTCTAATTCCATCTGTTCGAACTCTCTGGTACGGAAGGTGAAGTTACCCGGTGTGATCTCGTTACGGAATGATTTACCGATCTGACCGATACCAAACGGAATCTTCTTTCTGGAAGTTCTCTGTACATTCTTAAAGTTTACAAATATACCCTGTGCTGTCTCCGGTCTTAAATATACCGTATTTTTAGCATCCTCGGTTACGCCCTGAAATGTCTTGAACATCAGGTTGAACTGACGAATATCGGTGAAATCATGTTTACCGCAGCTTGGGCAGTTGATGTTGTTATCATCGATGTATTTCTTCATCTCTTCCTGAGACCAGGCATCTACCGATCCTTCAATCGTAATTCCATGTTCATTCAAGTAATCTTCAATCAGTTTATCTGCGCGGAACCGTTCTTTACATGCTTTGCAGTCCATCAGTGGATCGGAGAAACCGCCCAAATGGCCGGAAGCTACCCATGTCTGGGAATTCATCAGAATCGCACAGTCTACGCCAACGTTATATGGGCTTTCCTGAATGAATTTTTGCCACCATGCTTTTTTAACATTGTTCTTAAGTTCTACTCCCAGATTACCATAATCCCATGTATTGGCGAGTCCACCGTAAATCTCAGAACCGGGATATACAAATCCTCTGGTTTTGGCAAGAGCCACTATCTTTTCCATTGTCTTTTCCATATTTGTTTTCTCCTCTTCTATTTGAACACAACACTGGATTTTCCGTCATTCGGAAGTGTAACCGTGTATTCATCTTCTTTTACTGCACCATCTGTCACCGAGATGATCTTCCCCGGGAACATGACCGTTCCTCCGCCTTCGATCGATGCCTCATAATTCTCAGCATCCTTCTTTACCTCGATTGCGGTAATGGTGTTGCTCATATCTTCATTATCAATGGTCTGGCGAAATTTCACCAGATCTTCTACCGAAGCATAGTTAAAAATCGCTGTCAATACGCCCTTTTTTGCATCTGCGCTTTGAAGTGCTACCGGCAGTTTCTGGCTGGCATCGGATGAATTCTCTGCCTTCTCCTGCCCACCGTTTTCTTTGTTATACCGGATTACTGCCGCTTCCAGATATTGTTTCAGGTCTTTCTCATCTACGGCTTCGCCCTCATACTTTTTTACAAGTGCACTGGAAACAGAACCGTCCTGGGCTACATATACGCAGCTTTTAGCCGGAGTAAATGCAGCATTCTTTTGAGATGCACATCCCGACAGCAACACACTGAGCACAGCTGCTGCCAAAAGAATCCTTCTGACTTTCTTCATACTCTTCCTCCCGTAACTTTTAGATATGGTTCCTAGTATACTTGGTTTTACAAGTATTTTCAAGACTTCCTTGTGCATAATTTACATTAAAGTTTCCAGTATCTCCAGTGAATGAAAGTTCTTATCTATGTAATGTCTCTTATTATCTTCCACGCACTGCGCAAACTCCTCCAATACCTCCTCGGTCAACGTAAAGGTGTATAGTTTTTCCATCGATGAAAACACAACGTATTCCCATGCATAACGTGCCGAATCACTGATTGTCCGTCTGGGCGTTTCTGAATATTCCCCATTGATCGTCATTGCCTTTAACTCAAAGATGCGTCTCACTAATTTCTTGGGAATAATCGATTTTATAAGCACCCGATAGGACTGATAAAGCAGTTTTATCATCTCACTTCCATCAATTCCTTCCCGCTCATAGTAATCGGAAAATTCATTAAAATAAGAAGCATAGCAGGCACTTTCCATGTCTTTTCCCAAATCTGCAAAATAGTTTTCTATCTCTGCGCCATACAAACTATAGGCATCCCGCCCCTCGGAAAGAGAGAATACGCCAAAGGCAAATGGACGGCAAGGCGCCAAAAGTAAGCTCCCCGGCCGCTTAGCCCCCTTGGCAAATGCCGTAATCTTTCCTCTTTCTCTGGTCAGAATCACCAAGCGCTTATCATAATCACTTACAGAAGAAGCACTTAAAACGATCCCTGTCGTTTTTATCAGTTCCCTCAAAACGCTTCACCTCAAATATCTTTCGGATTATACCCGTAGTTCTTCATATATAAGTCACTGTCACGCCATTCTTTTCTGACCTTGACCCAAAGCTTTAAATTTACCTTCGTATCCATCAGGTGTTCAATTTCGATACGGGCTTCGGTTCCGATCTTTTTAAGCATCGCGCCGCCCTTTCCAATCACGATTCCCTTATGGGAATCTTTTTCACAAATGATCGTAGCATCAATATCCATAATTCCATCTTTGCGTTCTTTCATACTATCAATGATCACTGCAATTCCGTGAGGAATTTCATCATCCAGTTTGCGAAGTGCTTTTTCTCTGATCAGTTCAGCGGCAATCTGGCGCATCGGCTGGTCGGTCACGGTATCCTCATCATAGAACTGGGGACCTTCGTGAAGGTACTTGAAAATACAGTCCTTTACATCATCTGTTTTGATTCCCTTTAATGCCGATATGGGAAGGATTTCCGCAAAATCACAGATGTCTTTATAAGCTGCAATAAATGGCAGAACCTCCTCTTTTTTTACGGTATCAATCTTATTGATGACCAGTATGACCGGAGTCTTTACTTTATGAAGCTGTTCGGCGATGTGGCGTTCTCCTGCACCGATAAAGGTACTGGGTTCAACCAGCCACAGGATCATATCCACTTCTTTGAGTGTACGTTCTGCCACGCTGACCATATATTCGCCCAATTTATTCTTGGCTTTATGAATTCCCGGAGTATCCAGAAAGATAATCTGGCCTCTCTCATCCGTGTATACAGTCTGAATCTTATTCCTTGTTGTCTGTGGTTTATCTGATGTAATGGCGATTTTCTGTCCAATCAGACGATTCATCAATGTGGACTTTCCCACATTCGGTCTTCCAATCAGCGTCACAAATCCCGATTTTTTTTGTTCTTCCATTCATGCTCCTTTTTCGCTTGTACAGCTTTGATTTTTCTAATTAAACAAGTTCTTTATCTCACCGAACATTTCTTTATGCTCTTTGATCTGTTCCGCATTGCCAATTACACACAGACTTCCGGTTTTAAGAATTTCCCGGATCACGCCGGCGAGTTTGCGGATATCTTCTCTGTCTGCCCCCAGAATCTGTCTTCGTTCTTCTGCCAGCATCTCATCGGTCACGCCGGAGAAATAGGCAGATACGGCCTTAGAACCTTGATACTGTGGAAGAAGCGGCGTATCTAAGTCGCTGATCGTGCCGATGACATATTTGGTCATATCCCTCTCATCTGCATCAAAGTGTTCCAGATAATCCGGCACTCCTTCAAAAATCTTATTGGTCTCCTCCACATTTGGATCGCGATAAGATACAAAATATCCTTCTCCGGTACGCCCCGTGCCATTCATGACACCATAAGCGCCGCCTTTTACGCGAATATTCAGCCACAGATAATCGTAGCCCAGAATCACTTTCAGAATCTTCAGTGCCCCCGTATATTCATATCCACTGCCAAAGAAAGTTCCACATCTTGCCACATAATTCACTTGAGAAGAAGTCATGAATCCTTCGTTCCTATTGCCATTATTTTGACTGACCGTTCTATGGATAAATGGATATTTCTCACCCCCGGTCTGAGGCAGTACTTTTTTGAGCTTTGCCATCGCCCCCGGGAAGAGATTGAATCCTTCATCATCCGCGGTAAAACTGATGGTCATATTATCAGCGGTGAATATTTTTGCTGTTATTTCTTTTAATTTTGCAATTAATCCGATCTTTTCAGTCTCGTAATTTTTAGCCAGCTTCTCTAAAAATTCATAGTAGCCGATGCCCCCGGTACTGTCATTATATGCCGCTGTGGCGGAAAAATAAGAGGTCGCTCTGGCAACCGCTGCCGAGTGTGAACCTGCGTTCAACTGCATCTGCGCCCGTGATTTCATCTCTCCTACGATTTCTCCCAGACGTTTTTCGTCATCCAGAATCGACTCCGACAAAATCTCTCCTATAATCGAAAATCCAAAATCCAGTTTTTCATATAGCACTCTGGCACTTCCCACGAACATACCCGCAAAGCGATCCGGATTGACGATGTCCGGGAATGAAGTCACGCTGAAGCTGACGCCTCCGGTATTCAGATAAATCTCACTGGCCAGATCACTGTACGTGTGTTTCTTTGTATCTACGTACCCTAATACAGACTTCAGAAGTCCTGCATATGGCAGATCTTCGGTTGGAATACGATCGGTGCCAAACATCACTTTGATATAGCCGATGCCGGATGTAAATATATTATGGTGCAGAACTGTAGTTCCATCCACCTGCTTCACATCCAGATATAATTTTTCCGCTTCCGGTTCTATATCGGCTCTCGTCAACAGTGGAATTTTCTCCAAATCCTCTTTTGGAGATGGACTATCCTGATATTCTTTCAATTCTCTGGTTTTTTGTACTAATTCTTCTATTTCTGCGTTCGACAGGCCGGCTTTATATGCTGCCAGCTTTGTTCGCAGTTTTTCATCTTCTTCTGCCGTCAGATTTCTCTTGGGACTCACGGTAATCACTGCCTCAAACGGATTATCTAAAAGATAGGTTTTAATTAACGTTTCAAAATAGCCCTCTTCTACGGCCTTTTTAAGGAAGTCAAATGTGCTCTGGTATTCCAGATGCATCAGAGGATCCCCTTCATAGAGCCAGCTGTCCATACACTGAAGTCCGTACATTAGTCCCTTAGGTGAAGAGCCATAATCGGCTTCCCGATAACGGAACTCATAATAATTAATGCCTGCCATCAAGCTCTTGTGGTCGATGCCCTGATCCGCTAATTTGCGAAGCGTTCCTTTCACGACTGCCAGAAATTCTCCCTTTTGCTCCCGATCCGCATCCTTGGCAATGACAGAAAAATAAGGCTGCAAAATGCCATTTTCATAACCGCCCATAATGTCCTGACCAATTCCTGCATTGAGCAGTTCCTGTTTCAAAGGTGCTCCCGGTGCGTCGATCAAGGTGTATTCCAGAATCTGAAAAGCTACATACAAAAGCGGATCCAGATCATCTCCTACCACGGTATTTACCGAAAGATAAGTGGCTTGTTCTTCCGGTTCATCCTCTGTAATTGGATAATATATCTCTTTTTCTACCGGCTGGTCAAATGGTCTCTGCATAGAAATCACAGAATCTGCCGGCTGTTTGTCATAATGGCTCAAATACTCCTGATCCAGCCAATCCAGTTTCTCAGCCATGTTCATATCTCCGTAGAGATAGATGTAGCTGTTGGATGGATGGTAGTATTTGCGGTGGAAATCCAAAAAATCATCATAGGTCAAAGTTGGAATTGCATCGGGCACTCCGCCGGATTCGTTGTGATAACAGTTATCCGGGAACAGAACATTGCGTGTATAGCGATCCAGTACACTCTCCGGTGCAGAAAATGCGCCCTTCATTTCGTTATAGACCACACCATTTAATGTGACAGGACCATCTTTCGATTCCATCTCATAGTGCCATCCCTCCTGCATAAAGATCTTCTCTTCATTATATATATTGGGATGCAGCACAGCATCCAGATAGACATTCATCAGATTTTGAAAATCTTTTTCATTACAGCTAGCCACCGGATAGACGGTTTTGTCAGGATAAGTCATCGCATTTAAAAAAGTGTTCAGCGAACCTTTCACCAGTTCTACAAATGGATCTTTCATCGGGAACTTTTCAGAACCGCACAGTACACTATGCTCCAATATATGCGGTACACCGGTACTGTCCTTAGGCGGTGTTCTAAAACCAACGCAGAACACCTTATTGTCATCCTCATTAGACAAAAGGAAAATTCTGGCGCCTGATTTTATATGCTCCAAAATAGTTCCTTGGGATTTTAGTTCTTTGACTTCTTTTTCTTCTAATATTCTGTAAGCTTTCAGATCTTTTACTGTCATCATTACCATCCTTTACATCGCTCCTATAAATTTATCTTTTAATACGGCAAAACACTCGCGTACCCAATAGTGAATCAAAAGTACTTTGTCACTGGGCGATGCAATGCCATACACACCATTCATTCCCTGTTTTTTGGCTATTTCCTTGGCACGGAACACATGGAAACTATTCGTCAAAATTCCGATCTTTATATGATCTCCTTCTGCTCGCTCTCGATAACTGCTGCGCAGATTTTGTCTGGCCACGGTCATCTTCCACAATTCTTGCTGCTCGATCACGTCTTTACTGAACCGAATATTCTCTTCCGTATTGGTCGATTGATTTTCTTGTAAAAGCTGTTCCTGCGCCACTCCGTTAAATTCCAGATAGTCATACATCGCCTGTGCTTCGCTGATATCCTCCCCCGGTCCCTGCCCACCGGACAATACTAACATCGTATTGGGGTTATTCTCTGCATATTCCAGTGCTTTATCCAATCTTTTTTTCAAAGAGTTACTCAATTCTCTCCCATTGACCTTGGCTCCCAAAACCACCACATAATCCATCGGTTGTTTGGTAGACGTCATGGCACCCAGACCAATCAGCAAACCCACCACCACAAATACAGTCGTGATACCGGTTACTGCGGTCAGCATCCCCACCGTGATCCACACCGGTATTACATCCTGATACTTATGATAACAGTGAATTATCATCGCCAGAACTGCCAGTATGATTGCAAGCGTCGGCCACACCAAGGCAAATGATGTAGACATTCCCGAATAACATACGATAATGCCATAATAGATCAGACACAAAGCAGCTGTTCCTTCTAATATCCAAGTCATTTTTTCCTCCTATGTTCAAAAAGCGAAAATAAGGAAAAGGAGACTTCTTCCGTCTCCTCCTCTTTTCGAACCAGTTACAGTTCTCTTCTTCTGAGTATATCATAAGGAGCCATATCGGTTCCCAAATCAACATACAGAATCTGCTTTGGATGAGGCGCATCAGAGAGGGCGGTTCCCTCTTCATCATAAAGTGCTTTCACCGTGACTTCCGGATTACGGCCGTCCGGTTTCATCACTTCGATCGTCTCTCCCACCGTAAATTTATTCTTTTGTTCGATACGAACCAGTCCATCCTCTCGAACGGACTCTACCGTGCCCAGATAAGTATAATTTTTTACATAGGTATTATTGTCATATATCTGTGTTGTCTCATCCGGCTTATGAAAATAAAAGCCGGTGGTAAATTCACGATACGTGCATTTACCGATTTCCGCCTTATACCATTCCATGTTTTCTGCATAGAGTTTGGGATCCGTACAATAATCATCGATGGCTTTTCGATAGGTTCTGGCTACCGTAGCCACATACAATGCAGTCTTCATCCTGCCTTCTATCTTAAAACTGTCAATCCCCGCTTCCACCATCTCCGGAATATGTTCAATCATACAGAGATCTTTGGAATTGAAAATATAGGTTCCTCTTTCATTTTCATAAACCGGCATATACTCGCCGGGTCTGGTTTCTTCCACAATGGAATATTTCCAACGGCATGGATGGGTGCAGGCGCCCTGATTGGCATCCCTTCCCACAAAATAATTGCTCAGCAGGCACCGCCCCGAATAAGAGATACACATCGCACCATGAATAAAGCTCTCGATCTCCATATCGTCCGGTATCTGTGCCCTTATCTCTTTGATTTCGGCCAAAGAAAGTTCTCTGGCGGAAACCACTCGTTTCGCACCTAATTCATGCCAAAATAAATAAGTTCCGTAATTTGTATTATTTGCCTGCGTACTGATATGGATTTCCATATCGGGAAGCACTCTTCTTGCTATGACAAAAACACCCGGATCAGAAATGATCAGAGCATCCGGTTTGATTTCTTTTAATTCTTCAAAATATAGTTCTACCTGCGATAGATCCTCGTTATGAGCCAAAATGTTCGCCGTAATATAAACTTTCACGCCCCGTTCATGAGCAAATACAATACTATCTTTCATTTCTTCGTTGGTGAAGTTTTTTGCTTTTGCACGAAGTCCAAAGGCCTCACCGCCGATATAGACGGCATCCGCACCGTAAAGAATTGCCGTTTTCAGCACTTCCGGACTTCCGGCCGGAATCAAAAGCTCTGGTTTTTTCATTCTCTTATCCTCATTATCTCTTTACACTAATCGTAATTCCGTCTCCAATCGGCACGAGAGCCGTCTCCAACTCTTCCATATGGGTAATCAGATACAAATAATCCCTCATTCTCCCATGAATCGTCCGATTCCTCCGTTCTACCGCATATCTGGATTCTATGATATCTCCATCCTGCAATACATTGTCAGATATCAGCATGCCCCCCGGGGAAAGAAGGGACATAATGATCGGCAGCCAGTGAATATACTGACCCTTGGCTGCATCCATAAAGATAAAATCATAAGGCTCGGAAAGAGTCTTTAAGATTTCCTCTGCATCGCCGGGCAATAGTGTAATGCACGATTCCATACCTGCTTTTTTGAAATTTTCCAATGCAGTGGGAATCCGTTTTTCATACTTCTCTATGGTGGTGATGTGACCGTCTTTGGGCATCACCCGTGCCATCAACAGCGCGGAATAACCAACGGCTGTCCCCACTTCCAAAATCCTCTTGGGCTGTTTTGCAGCCACCAGAGTCTTAAGAAGAGCGGATGTCTCCTTGCGGATGATCGGCACATGCAGAGCAAGTGCCTCCTCCTCAATCGCATCACAAATCGGTCCATTTCCCGAATCCAGAGAATTTATATAAGAAGTAATCCTATCATTTACAATCATTTCTTCTCGTCCCCACTGTTTTTACCGCCCCCATCTAAGATCTTGAGCATCTCCTTCGATGTCTCCGAGGTATTTAACGTATAGGTTCCCGGATATATCTTGTACTCATAGACCTTACTCTGCAACACAAGAATCTTGTCATCTTTAACAAGACCCTTATCTTTCAGGATTTGAGCCGCTTCGGAAACCGTGGTGCCTTCTTCTATTACAATCTCATAATCGGTACCGGGCGCTTCTGCTACCGCCGTCGGAGCAAAAATCTCGTGTCCATAGCCGTATCCCCTTGTAATTCCCTCATACATCAGGAATATAACAAGGGCATAGAGCAGTACTTTACAGGATACATTTGTAATGGTCGTAGTTATTTTGTTGATTTTGCTTGTTGTTCGACTCATAGGCACTATTCCTCTGTATTAATTCAGATTAAACTTCCATGATAATTGGCAGAATCATCGGATTTCTCTTCATCTTCTTCCACAGGAAATCACTTAAGCTGTCCCTAATAATATTCTTGATCTTGCCCCAGTCACTGACATGTCGTTTCAAACAATCCTGAACCGCATTATCCACGATCTTCTGAGCTTCCTCCATCAGATCCTCGGATTCTCTTACATATACAAAGCCTCTGGATACGATATCCGGTCCCGCCAGAAGCTGATTGCTGTGCTTCTCCAAGGTAAGTACTACGATGATAATACCGTTCTGCGCCAGGTTCTGACGATCGCGAAGTACGATATTACCCACGTCACCAATTCCCAGACCATCTACCAGAATGCCGCCGGCCTGTACTTTTTCTGCTATCTTATATCCTTCTTCTCCGATTTCCACCACATCGCCGGAAGACATAATAATAACGTTCTCTTTCGGAATGCCCATGGATTCCGCCAGCCCCTTCTGAGCCATCAGATGGCGATACTCACCATGAACCGGAATCGAGTATTGTGGACGAATCAGGGAATACATCAGCTTGATTTCTTCCTGACAGGCATGGCCGGATACGTGCGTATCCTGGAAAATCACTTCCGCTCCCTGCATCGAGAGTTCATTGATTACCTTGGATACTGCCTTTTCATTGCCCGGAATCGGTGTGGAACTTAAGATAACGACATCTCCCGGCATAATTGATACTTTCTTATGAAGAGATGCGGCCATTCTGGATAAAGCGGCCATCGCCTCTCCCTGGCTTCCCGTCGTAATCAGTACGGTATCTTCCTTTTTATAGTTTTTAAGCTGTTCGATCTCGATTAGTGTGCCCTCCGGAATATTAATATATCCCAGTTCACTGGCCGTCCCGATCACGTTGACCATGCTTCGGCCTTCCACTACTACTTTTCTGCCATACTTGTATGCGGAGTTGATAATCTGCTGCACACGGTCTACGTTCGACGCAAATGTTGCCACTATGATTCGGCTGTTTTTATGATCGGCAAAAATGTTGTCAAAGGTCTTACCTACCGTTCGCTCCGACATAGTGAATCCCGGACGAATCGCATTCGTACTGTCGCACATCAGTGCCAGTACCCCTTTTTTGCCCAGTTCTGCAAATCTCTGTAAATCTGCCGGCTCACCAAATACCGGTGTATAGTCAATCTTAAAATCGCCTGTATGCAAAATGATTCCTGCCGGTGTGAAGATAGCCAGTGCCGATGCATCTGCAATACTGTGATTTGTTTTAATAAATTCAATTCTAAAACATCCCAAATTAATCGACTGTCCATGTTTTACCACTTTACGTTTTACAGTCTTAAGCATTCCGTGCTCTTTTAATTTGTTGTCAATCAGACCAATCGTTAATTTTGTTCCGTAGACCGGTACCGGCACGTCCTTCAATATATAAGGCAAAGCTCCGATATGATCCTCATGTCCGTGGGTAATGACAAATCCTTTTACCTTGCTTAAGTTGTTCTTTAAATATGTTACGTCCGGAATGACCAAATCGATTCCCAGCATGTCATCCGTCGGGAATGCCAGACCGCAGTCTACCACAATAATACTGTCTTCGTATTCAAAGGCAGTGATGTTCATACCGATCTGTTCCAGTCCTCCGAGGGGAATGATCTTGACTTTATTCTGTTTGTTTTCTGATTTCAAAAGTATACCTCCATTTTTTATGTTACATTCTATTTTACTTCTTGTACTTCTTGTACTTCTTGTACTTGTTTTTCGTTCTTGTTT
>JAVWRQ010000002.1:0-35584 GCA_036634775.1 Clostridium sp. | reverse complement strand
TTCATTCTTGTTTTTCATTCTTGTTTTTCATTCTTGTTTTTCATTCTTGTTTTTCATTCTTGTTTTTCGTTCTTGTTTTATTTCTCGATTTATTTCTCGATTTATTTCTCGATTTATTTCTCGATTTCTACATCCGTATCGCCCAAAAGTTCCGCAAAAATCTTAGACAGATATTCCATCTCATCATCATCGTCTACAAATTCATACGCTGCTTCTGCATCTTCCGGCTTTGATTTATCTTTCAAAAGGTAGCACTCTCCGTCTTCCTCTTCTGAATCACTTACAAAAAGATAATTTTCTCCATTAATTGTCGTCTCTTCCAAAACATATAGATCTAATTTGTCTCCATCATCTGTATGAAGTGTGATTTTATTCGCTCCGTTATCCATTCATTCTCCTTTCTATTATTTAGACTCTTTTTTCATCGACAGGGAATCCAGATATTCCTGTAATATAATACAAGCCGCCACTTTATCAATCACAGCTTTCCTGTTCTCACGGCGTACACCGCATTCTATCAATATCTCTTCTGCAGCAATCGTAGTCAGACGCTCATCCCACAAAACCACAGGCAGTCCCGTGCGGCGCTCCAGCATCTCTTTAAATACCAGTGTCTTCTCCACACGCTCACCCAATGTATCATTCATGTTTTTAGGATATCCCAAAACAATGGTTTCAATCTTATATTCACTAATCAATTCTTCAATCCGCGCACAGGTCTGGCGCAATTTATTCTCATCTTTACGGGTGATGGTCTCCACTCCCTGAGCCGTATAGCCCAAGGCGTCACTGACTGCTACGCCCGTTGTTTTAGAACCAAAATCCAGTCCCAGCACTCTCACTATTTTTTCTCCATAACAAAACAAGCTGGCTTAACACCAACTGTTCTGACTTTCTGTCACGTATCTGTTTTAGCGATCTGTTACTTCAGTCGTGTATCTACATACACTTTCATCAACTCTTCTAAAATCTCGTCACGTTCCACTTTCATGATCAAGCTTCTGGCGCTTTTATGGCTGGTAATATAGGTCGGATCTCCAGACATAATATAGCCTACTATCTGATTAATCGGGTTGTATCCCTTCTCAGTCAGAGCAATGTAGACTTGCTCCAAAACCTGGCTTACTTCCATCTTTTTTTCTTCTTGTACTGCTTTAAAAAACTGTGTATTATTAATATCGCCCATGGTTTCTACTCACGTCCTTTAACTACTCTTATCTATTCTAACCCAAAATAGGTTATTCGGCAAGAAAAATATTTCTAAATATAGGTTTTATTCTGTTTTTTCCTCTAAATAAAGCATTTCATCGGTTATCATCTTTGTAAGACTTCCTCTTACCGTGACATTCCTAAGCCCTTCCCGAAATGGTACAGCCACTTTTATATATTCTCTGGTATGTCCTGTCATATAAGATGTTCCATCTATTTCTATCGGTTCCTCCAACAGTACATCGGTGGTTTTACCCAGAAATGTCTTCCTGTAATTAAGTGAAAGTTCGGCTTCCATCTTGAGAAGGATATCACTCCTTATCCCTTTTGTCTGCTCCGGAATCTGTCCTGCCATGGTGGCAGCTTTCGTTCCTTCACGCTTGGAATATTTAAAGATATGCATCTCATAAAAATGGACTGTATCCAAAAATTCCTTTGTTATGGCAAATTCATCTTCCGTCTCTCCGGGAAATCCCACAATGACATCCGTCGTAATCGCCGGATTCACAAAGTGATTCCGAAGAATCTGGCATCGTTTTAAGTACTCCTCTGCCGTATAGTGGCGGTTCATGCGCTTTAAAGTTTCGTCGCAGCCACTCTGTAATGACAGATGGAAATGAGGACATATCGTTTTTAAAGACGCCAGTGCTGCTGCAAATTCCTCCGTTACGATACGCGGCTCCAGCGAGCCCAGACGGATTCGCTCTATTCCTTCCATCTGATCCAAACGGATGACCAGATCTAAAAGTGTCTTTTTCTCATGTTCCGGAAAATCCACACCATAAGAGCTGAGATGGATACCGGTCAGGACAATCTCTTTATATCCATTTTTCAGAAGTTCTTCCACTTCGTTTATGATATCGGCCATACCACGGCTGCGGACGCGGCCTCTGGTATAGGGAATAATACAGTAACTGCAGAATTGATTGCAGCCGTCCTGCACCTTAATGAAAGCTCTCGTATGATCTGCAATTTTCTTAATATGAAGTTCCTCATATTCATGGGAAGCGCTGATATCAATGACTTCCTCGGTCTTTTCTTTATCCTCAAAATAGCGGTTCAAAATATCGATCAGATCTTTTTTCTTGTTATTTCCTATAATCAGATCCACGGCATCATCTTTTTCCAAATCCGCTTTAGCCGCCTGTGCATAACAGCCCACCGCCACCACCACCGCATCGGGATTCATCTTTTTGGCACGGTGAAGTATCTGTCTGGATTTATGATCTGCCATATTGGTAACCGAACAAGTATTGATGACATACACATCAGCACCCGGTTTAAACGGAACAATTTCATATCCGGCTTCTTCTAGGAGCTGCTGCATCGCTTCTGTTTCATAGGCATTGACCTTGCAGCCCAGATTGTGAAGTGCTGCTTTTCTCATCTTCATTCTCCTTCATTTTACATATACTTTTATAATTTCATACAATATCTCTCTTGACTTTTACACTATAACTTTGTACTATAGAGCTATAGTTTTTACCACACATTGTCTATAAAAAATATGCGGCATGTGGAGCAAGAGGAGGATTTTTCATGAAAACCATTCGTATTTCTTTAAATTCCATTGATAAGGTTAAATCATTTGTAAACGATTTAGCAAAATTCGACGTAGACTTTGATCTTGTATCCGGCAGATACGTAATTGATGCAAAGTCCATTATGGGTATCTTCAGTCTGGATCTTTCCAAACCCATCGATTTGAACATCCATTCTGAAACACAGGCAGATGAGATTCTAGCTATTTTAGCACCATATACCATTTAACCCATCTCCGCCACCAAAACAAATTTTAATTTACTTACATACAAAAGATATAAAGTCTGAACGGAGCGGTGTGTTCCGGACAGACTTTCTTTTTGTGTAATCGGAATGTGCTAAAGCAGACTCTGGATCATGTATCTAGCACCACACTACTTCTGCCGTTTCTACTGCCGTCTGTAACATCCCATCGATCTTTTCTTCCAGTTTCTTCTCGGACCTTTTAATCGGCTCTAGGCTGGGTTTCGTCACCGGATGTTTTGCCACAAATATGGTACAGCAATCTTCGTAAGGCTGAATAGAAGTCTCGTAAGTATCGATTTTTAAAGCAATGTCGACAATCTCCTGTTTATCGAAGCCGATGACCGGACGAAATACCGGAAGTGTGCAGACTTCATTGGTCACGGCCAGTGAATGAACCGTCTGTGAAGCTACCTGACCGATGCTCTCACCGGTGACCAATCCCAGACATCCGTCCTTTATAGCCAGTTCTTCAGCGATTTTCATCATATAACGTCTCATAATAATCGTCAATTCTTCATGAGGACATTTATCATAAATATAAAGCTGAATATCGGTAAAATTCACTACGTGCAGTTTAATCGGTCCCGAATAGCGTGAAACCAGCTTGGCCAGATCCACTACCTTTTGTTTTGCCCGCTCACTGGTATAAGGCGGTGCATGGAAATATACAGCCTCGATAATAACCCCTCTTTTGGCAACCATATAGCCCGCCACCGGGCTGTCGATGCCACCGGACAACAGGAGCATCGCTTTTCCGTTTGTTCCCACCGGCATCCCTCCGGGACCCGGAATCACAAGAGAATATAGGTTGATCTTATTTCTGAACTCTACATGAAGAAGTACTTCCGGGGCATGGACATCCACTTTGGTCTCCGGAAATGCCTGAAGAATCGCTTCTCCCAAATCGCAGTTGACCTGACCGGAATGAATCGGATACTGTTTGTTGGCGCGGCGCGCTTCTACCTTAAAAGTAAAATTCTTATTCGGATAAGTCTCATCAATATAGCGAATCACCTGCTGTTTGAGATCTTCATAACCGTTGTCTTCGATCTGAACCATAGGGCAGATTCCGGCGATTCCAAATACACGTTTCAGTGCGCCTATTACCTCATCAAAGTCGAACTCCGAAGCCGACTTAACATAGATACGTCCGGATTCTTTTGACACGCTGAAGTTCCCATCCAGACCTTTTAAGGCGTGGTGAATATGGCTCACCAGTGAATCTTCGAACATGAACCTGTTTTTTCCTTTTATGCCTATCTCGGCATACTTGATCAAAAATGACTGAAACATAGTTTTCCTCTTTTCTTATTTAGCCCTATAGTGTCTGAGAACAGGCAGTAATTCCCGAAGTGTCTCGATGCAGTAATCCACTTCTTCTTCTGTGTTGTACATCCCAAAGCTGAATCGAAGCGTTGAGTCCAAAAGTTCCTTCTTCACTCCGATTCCCCGGAGAGTACCACTGACCCCGGGATGATTGGAAGAACAGGCAGAACCGGAAGATACATAGATTCCCTTATCCTCCAATGCATGAAGCAGCACTTCACTCTTTACGCCTTCAAATCCCGCACTGACTACCTGCGGTGCATTTCTCCGATCCTCATAACCGTGAATCGCAACCCCATCCATAGTTTTAAGTCCTGCAATCAAACGCTCCCGCAGTCGATATAACTGCTCCGCTTTTTCCTCTTGATTTGTATACATCTCTTTTACAGCAGCTCCCAGACCTGCACATCCGGGCACATTCTCCGTACCGGAACGCATTCCCTTCTGCTGCCCGCCACCGAATAAAATAGGGCGAATTTTCACTTTCTCATCTATATATAAGAAGCCAATTCCTTTCGGTGCATGAATTTTATGACCACTGACCGACAACAGATCAATCCCCTGCTTCTTTGGACGAATCTGATACTTTCCATAAGCCTGTATCGCATCGACATGAAAATAGGTCTTTGGATTTTTCTTCTTGATACACCGTGAAATCTCTTCCACCGGCTCCACTGCTCCGATTTCATTATTCACATACATCACCGATACCAGAATCGTATCTTCCCTTATTGCCTGCTCCAAGTCTTCCAATGAAATCAGACCATATTCATTGACCGGAAGATAGGTGATCTCAAATCCCTGTTCTTCCAAAAATGCCATGGTATTGTAAATTGATGCATGCTCCACCGTCGACGTAATCAGATGTTTCCCGGCTCTCTGATTAGCCAGAGCGATTCCAATCAGTGCTGTGTTGTTGGATTCGGTTCCCCCTGAGGTAAATAAAATCTCTTTTTCCTGCACTTTTAATGATTTGGCAATTTCTGTTTTCGCCTGTTTTATGATATTCTCTGCTTCCATGCCCTTGATGTGTTTCGCTGCTGCATTACCATAATCCACAGTCATCGCGGCAACGGCTGCCTCTTTTGCACAATCAAATACTCTTGTTGTCGCTGAATTATCAAAATAAACTTCCATATCGTACCTCTTAGTTTTCTAACTGAAACATCAGTACCGAAAGAATACACAGTCCGGCTGTCTCGGTTCGCAAAATTCGTTTTCCCAGTGTAATCGTGTGCACACCGGCTGCTTCTGCCAAAGCGACCTCTTCCTCTTCGAATCCGCCCTCCGGGCCAATCAATATCCCGATGTCCGTTCCCGGTTTCACATGGCTGAGCTGTTCTTTGGTTCCTGTCATTCCCTTGGCACATTCATAGGGAAGTAATCTCAAATCAAAATTTGCAGAAAAATCCAGTGCCTCTTTCAAGCTCATCACACCGGATACTTCCGGAATCACAATTCGCTTAGACTGTTTTGCAGCACTCTCTGCGATGGCATTCCAGCGTTTGACCTTGGTCTCTTCTTTTTTAGCGTCCAGCTTCACCACCGCACGTTTCATAGAGACCGGAATCACCATATAAACGCCTAATTCCACCGCTTTTTGTATAATTAATTCCATCTTATCACTTTTAGGCAGTCCCTGAAAGAGATAAATTCTGGCTGGTAGTTCCGTCCCCTCTTCCATCTCTTCTAAAATCTCAAAAGAAACCGCCTCTGAAGTAATTGTTTCTACTCTGCAGAGATAATCCCGATCGATTCGGTTGCTGATTAAGGCTTTCTCGCCTTCTTTCATCCGCAATACATTCTTGATGTGATTCACATCTGAACCTGTAATCGTTATGGTTTTTTCTTCTATCTGTCCCTGATCCGCAAAAAAATGAAACACGCCGCATTCTCCTTATTTCTTCCTTGCCGTCACCGATACCCATTCGCCCTGGTAGGTCACATCAATTATTTCAAATGCATCATTTGCTGCAAAAGCTGCCTTTACATCGGCTTCTTTTGTATTAATAATTCCCGATGTAATGAAAATTCCGCCTTTTTTGATGTGTACCGCTACTTCTTTCTGAAGCATGATAATAATATTAGCCAAAATATTAGCCACCGCTACATCGTAGCACTCATATCCCACCTGATCCTGAACGGCCTGATCATCGATAATATTGCCTTGAAGTACTCGAAATTTATCAGAGGAAATCCCATTCGCTGCCAGGTTCTCACCTACGGCTGTAATTGCATTCTCATCCAGATCGGTACCAAACACTTCTTTTGCACCCAGTTTTAAAGCAGTAATTCCCAGAATTCCGCTTCCGGTTCCTACATCCAAGACTCTGGTTTCCGGTGTTACATACTTTTTCAGCTGACGCAGACAGAGCTGTGTGGTCTCATGCTGACCCGTACCAAATGCCGTACCTGGGTCGATCTGAATCAGAAGTTTGTCTCCGCAATCTTCCGGAACCGGCTCCCATGTAGGTTTAATCAAGATATCATCCACGGTAAATGGTTTGAAGTACTGCTTCCAGTTGTTGATCCAATCTTTATCTTCTGTCTCTGATGCCGCTATCGTGCCTGCCCCCAGGTCCGTAAACAGTTTCAGTTCTTCCAATCCTTCATCTACCTGCTTTAAGATAGAATCCACATCATCATCGTCATCCAGATAAAAACTGACTTTTGCCACTCCGTCGTCCGGTGGGAGTTCTAGAGGAGAATCAATATACATCCCCTTGGTCTCCGCTTCCGTAAGCGGTACATTATCCTCTATCTCGATTCCCTGAATCCCTATCTCATCAAATAAACTGCTGACCAGATCAACCGCTTCCGTCGTTGTGGTCAAGGTGAATTTTTTCCACTTCATCTAAAATCTCCTCCATTTTATAATGTTTATTAGGTTCCTATCCCATCAATACTTTTGCAAACAAAATTACCAACACGAAAAGTACCAGTGGACGCACAATCTTCTGTCCATTATTTAACACCATACCGGCTCCGATATAATTACCCAGGATGCCGAACAAACCTGCGGCAAGTCCCAAAGAATATACTACTTTTCCATTAATCAAAAATGTGATAATCGCCGCTATATTCGAAGATAAATTAATCATCTTCGTGGTACCTGCAGCTTCTTTCATCGTATATTTTGCTGCACCGGTCAGAATCAGGATTAAGAAGGTACCGGTTCCCGGGCCATAGAATCCATCATAAGTTCCAACGAAAAATGCAGCCGCCAAAGCAATCCAGAATGATTTTCGTTTTGGAATCGAATGTGCCAGACTGTCATCACCCATCTTTTTATTCTTCAATACATAAAAAGCGACAACGGGAAGCACGATGATCATCATCCCGCCCACTACCTTTTCACTGATTAAAAGCGTTAGATTTGCCCCAATTGAAGACCCCACTAACGCAGCTGCGATAAACCAAATTCCTTTTTTAAGATTAATAAATCCTTCTTTTGCAAAGCGAAACGTGGCTACAGAAGTTCCCAGAACGGAGCTCAGTTTATTGGTTCCCAATGCCATATGAGGAGGTATCCCTGCAATTAAATACGCGGGAAGCGAAATCAATCCACCGCCCCCGGCAATCGAATCCAAAAGTCCTGCCAAAAACACCATCGGACACACAATTAAAAACGTAGTTATTGTAAGTTCCATTCTTTCTATCCCCTTTTAATCGATTTACTAAAAAAACTCATCACACCATAATAACACAAAGATGAAAAAAAAGGCAAGCTTCTATAAGAGAAATTCGCTGAGTACTGCATTACTTACATCTGTTCCGTATTCGGTCAGCCGCAGCGAACCATTCCTGTCTTCCATCAATCCATCTTTTAGAAAGTGTTGGATTACCGTTCCATAGACTTGCTCTATGGATATGCCAAACCTCTTTTGAAATTCTTCGGTTCGTATTCCTTTGGAGAGACGCAGTCCCAGAAACATAAACTCTTCCATCTTCGCCTTTGCGGTCAGACACTCCCGCTCCTCGTGATGGTGCCGCTTCATAAAGTCAGCACTGCTCATCTTCATATAGGACGATGTATCGCTCGTATTTGAAAACCGTTCCCCATTCATATAGGAAGATGAGCCGAGTCCCAACCCCAGATATTCAGTCCCCATCCAGTATCCTGTATTATGAATACACTCTTTTCCCGGTTTCGCATAATTGGAAATCTCATACCGCTCGTATCCCATCGTCTTTAAATATGTCTTTGTGACATGGTACATCGCCCGATCGGTGTCTTCATCGGGGAGCAGCCGATTCCCCTGCGCCCCTGTTCCATAGCGCTCATAAAAGGGGGTGCCCTCTTCTATGATGAGACTATAAGCCGAGATATGCTCCGGTGAAAGGTCGGCCACCATGTGCAACGTTCTCACATAAGATTCTATAGTCTGCCCGGGCAGTGCCGACATAAGGTCCACATTAATATTCTCAAATCCGGCCTCTCTGGCCAGATGAAAGCTTTCCAAAAATGTGTGAAATGTATGAATCCGGCCCAGTTCTTTCAGCTCTTGATCATCGGCAGACTGCAGTCCCAGACTGAGACGATTTATTCCACAACGCAGATAGGCCGTCAATTGTTCTGCACTCAAGGTGCCGGGATTCGCCTCTGTAGTTATTTCGCAAGATTCTGCGATTCGAAAAGACTCCTTTACCGCTTTCATAATGGCCATTGTCTGCTCCGATTTCAGGACAGAGGGCGTTCCGCCTCCAAAGAACACACTGCATACCTCACGGGTAATTCCGCATTTCAAATCATCTGCTTCATAAAATTTGCCCATAGTGCGGATTTCTTTAATCAAGGCTTCCACATACCGTTCTTTTATCTTGTCATCGGCAGCAAAAGAAAGAAAATCGCAGTACAGGCATTTCTTCATACAAAATGGAATGTGAATATATAATTCCAACAAAACGGAACTACCCCCTACAGGCAGTTCCGTTATCTGATTATTCATCATCCAGCTTCAGCACACTCATAAATGCTTTCTGTGGAATCTCTACATTACCCACCAAGCGCATGCGCTTCTTGCCTTCTTTCTGTTTCTCCAGGAGTTTTCTCTTTCGTGAAATATCGCCGCCGTAGCACTTCGCCAGTACATCCTTGCGCATCGCTCTCACCGTCTCACGAGCAATTACCTTTCCACCGATAGCCGCCTGAATCGGAATCTCAAATAAATGTCTGGGAATCTCGTCTTTTAACTTCTCGCACATCCTTCTGCCGCGGTCATAAGCCGATTCTGCGAATACGATAAAGGACAGCGCATCCACTTCTTCATGATTCACCAAAATATCTAATTTTACCAGTTCCGAACGCTCATAACCTTTTAACTCATAGTCAAACGACGCATAGCCACGGGAACGTGACTTTAAGGCATCGAAGAAATCATAGATAATCTCATTCAGAGGAAGGTCATAGCGTAAAAGTGCTCTGGTCGCTTCCATATACTCCATCCCCAGGTAAACGCCCCGGCGTTCCTGACAAAGAGTCATAATTGCACCCACGAACTCGGTTGTCACCATGATTTCTGCCGAAACAATGGGTTCCTCCATATAATCAATTTCCGTTGGATTGGGCAGATTCGAAGGATTCGTCAGTTCGATGCGGTCACCATTGGTTTTGTATACATGATACACAACACCGGGAGCGGTCGTGACAAGATCCAGATTATACTCTCGCTCCAAGCGTTCTTCGATGATATCCAGATGAAGAAGTCCCAGAAATCCACAGCGAAATCCAAAACCAAGTGCCAGTGATGTCTCCGGTTCAAAAAACAGAGAAGCATCGTTTAACTGAAGTTTCTCCAGTGCATCCCTGAGATCCGGGTACTTCGCTCCGTCTGCCGGGTATACACCACAGTAGACCATAGGCGTCACCTTCTTATATCCGGGCAGTGCCTCTTTGCATGGATTCGCCAAATCAGTCATCGTATCGCCCACCCGGCTGTCGCGGACATTCTTAATACTGGCTGTTACATATCCTACCATGCCCGCATCCAATTCTTCACATGGAATAAACTGACCGGCACCAAAATAGCCCACTTCCACGATATCCGCTACGGCTCCGGTAGCCATCATCTTGACCGGTGTGCCTTTTCTCACTCTTCCGTTCTTAATGCGGCAAAATATAATAACGCCTTTATAGGAATCATAAATTGAATCAAAAATCAGTGCCTGTAAAGGAGCATCGGAATCACCCTCCGGTGCCGGAATCTTCTTTACGATTTCTTCCAGTACTGCTTCGATATTCAGTCCTGTCTTTGCCGAAATCCGGGGAGCGTCATGAGCTTCCAGTCCGATGACATCTTCAATCTCTGCACAGACCCGATCCGGATCCGCACTGGGTAAGTCGATCTTATTAATAACCGGAAATACATCCAGGTTATGATCCAATGCCAGATAGACATTCGCCAACGTCTGAGCTTCGATTCCCTGTGCTGCATCCACTACCAGAATCGCACCATCACAGGCAGCCAGACTTCTGGACACTTCATAATTAAAATCTACATGTCCCGGTGTATCGATTAAATTGAACACATATTCTTCGCCGTCATTTGCTTTATATACGGTTCGAACCGCCTGGGCTTTGATGGTAATGCCCCTCTCACGCTCCAAATCCATATTATCAAGGACCTGAGACTGCATCTCTCTGCTGGTCAAAAGCCCTGTCTTCTCTATGATCCTGTCTGCAAGAGTGGACTTGCCGTGATCAATATGGGCGATGATGCAGAAATTTCTAATTTTGCTCTGGTCAATTATTGCCATTTATAGTTTCCTCTTCTTTCCGTTGTTAAAAAAATGGTATATTTACACATTGTACTTAAATATACCATTTTTCTGCTTTTACTGCAATAGAAATATCGTTCTGATAAAATTCGGAAAAAAGGTCTAAAGGAGAGACGAAAGAACCGCTGCTTTGGAAACAATTCCTACCAGATGGCCTTCCCGATCCAGCACGGCAATGGGGTATTTGGCCACAGCCGCAACGGAAAGAATCTCATTAATATACGTGTCCTCCGTCGTGACTTCTACATCCTTTTCATAAACTTCACTCAATGATTTATTTTCTTTCTTAGCATTAATTGCTTTGTCAATTCCCAAAATTCCCAAAAATTTCATATGGCTGTCCACCACATAGGCCGATGAGACACTGTTGGACTGCATCTCTCGAATCGCATATTGAGGGGAATCCTTCTCCCGAACGACGCAAGGTGTCAGCATAATATTCTTAGCGCAGAGCACCTTCGTCTTATCGGCACTGTTGATAAACTCTTTTACATAATCATCTGCCGGATTGGCATTCATCTCTTCCGGTGTTCCCACCTGAATCAAACGGCCGTCCCGCATAATAGCCACGGTGTCTCCCAATTTAAAAGCTTCATTGATATCATGGGTAATAAATACCACCGTCTTTTCCAGTTTGCGCTGCAACGACAGCAGTTCAAACTGCATATCCTTGCGAACCAGAGGATCCAGTGCCGAAAAAGGTTCATCCATCAGCAGTACCTCCGGGTCATTAGCCAAGGCTCTGGCGATACCCACTCTTTGCTTCATACCGCCGGAAAGACTGGTAATGCTGGTATGCTCATGTCCATTGAGCCCTACCATATTAATCATCTCTGCCGCTTTTCTTTCTCGTTCTACTCTGGATATTCCCTTGACTTCCAAACCGTAAACAACATTTCCCATCACATCCCGATGGCTCATCAGTCCAAAGTTCTGAAATACCATAGATATCTTCTCGCGCCGGTATTCATTTACATCTTTCTTGTCAAATGTTCCTATATTACTGTCTTCAAAGAACACCTTGCCGCTGCTGGGCTTATTAAGCATATTCAGGGTTCGGATCACCGTGGATTTACCGGAACCGGACAAACCAATTATGACAAATATCTCGCCGCGTTTTACTTTAAAATTCACGTCCCACAGTGCTACCGTCACACCGGTCTCCTTATAGACCTCGTCTTTACTTTTTCCTTCTTTCATCAACTTACCGGCTTCGGCCTTATTGGCTACACCATATAATTTCGTCAGATGTTCTACCTGTATAATGTATTCACTATCTGTTTTATTCATTTTTTTATTCATCTCTGCATTTTGTACTTTGTTATCTGTCATGTTTTCCATCCTCCCCTCTCTTGAACCATCCCTGGGTCAGGCGGTCCATCAGAATCGCCACAATTACCACAGCCGAACCCGCTAACAGTCCGCGACCGATCTCAATTCGGTTAACGCTGATCAATACTTCCATCCCAAGACCGGAAGCGCCGATCATCGAACAGGTCACGACCATCGCCATCGCCATCATGAGCGTCTGGTTCACACCGGTAAGGATCGTAGGCAGAGCCTGTGGAATCTGAACTTTGAACAGACATTGGTATTTGGTTGAGCCAAATGCCCTGGCTGCCTCTACCACTTCGGTATCCACCTGGCGTATGCCATGGCTGGTCAGACGAATCACCGGCACGACCGCATAAATCGTAGTTGCTATGACAGCCGGTGCTTTTCCCAGACCAAAGAACAGAACCGCCGGAATCAGATATACAAATACCGGCATCGTCTGCATCGTATCCAGAATCGGTCTGGCAATTGAATTCGCCCGCTCACTTCCCGAAATCAGAATTCCCACCGGGAACCCAATCAACAGTGAAATCACCACCGAAGCCAGTACAATAGAGAGTGTCTCATACATCATATCCCACAGCCCAATCATACCTATAAAAAAGAGCAGTGCCGCATATAGGATACCGGTAAACAACTTATGATTCAGTTTATATCCCGCGATAAACACCAGTGCCAGTAAAAGCCACCATGGGAACATTTTAAGCAAACCATTGATCAGACCAATCAGACCATTTAAAGCACTCTTGATTCCGTTAAAAAATCCTGAAAACTGAGCAGCAAAGCCTTTTACCGAAGCATCAAATGCATCGACATCAATCGACAGTTTGAACGGAAACTCAAAGAAATAATTTGTCTTTTTCTCAACCAGCCCCAACGCTCCTTTGACCGATTCCACCTTGTCCGTTGGCAGCCACTCAGCGATGAGCTCGCTATGTTCTGTTAAAAACCACTTAGCGGTTTCCCCGTAGCCTTCTCCGGTGTCCTGCATATGAGCCAGTGCCTCCGAAGTGAGAGCACTGCTTGTCTTATATTTCTTAAGGAATTCACAGAATTCCGGATTTTTCTCATAGAATCCGTTGCTCACGCCGATGGTAACATCCACAGACGGGCACGCCGTTCTGCCTTCTTTATAACCGGCTTCATCCACATACGGTGTATCTTCCAATAATACCAAATCGTACTTACCGGTCAGCCAGGTCGGTTCCCAGTAGTAGCCCACGATCGCTTCTCCCTTTTCATAGGCAGAAGTAAATGCCGCTGAAAGAGAGGCATCAGAACCGGGCTGAAAATAGTTATATGCCTTGTCCAATCCGTTATAGACCACTTTTTTACGCATAATCTCATTAATTTCCCAACCGGGTATCGCACCATAGATTCGCCCCTTCTCGGGATGTTCGTCATCCGGGAAGATATCCGGATATTTCTTCAAATCCTGAACCGTCTTAAGATCCGGTGCCATCGGTTCAATTCCCCGGTCTGCATCGCCTTTTATGACATAGGCCGGCACATAGAATCCCTGGATATTATCTCCGAAGTTCGTCCCCAGATCTTGAAAGAGACCTGCCTCTTTATCCGCATGATATGTAGCCAGATTATCCGTCCATTCCTCCATGTTGACATCGATTTCTCCCTTTTTCATCGCTTCATGCATAATCGGACTGGAGCCCGGCATCTCTTTCCACGTATATCCATAGGCAGATTCTGCAATCAATCCTGCCACTGCATTATGAAACTTCACGCTGTCCCAGCCCACATCGGCAAATATAATTTCTTTTTTCTGTTTGCTGCAGCCAATCGCGCCTATCGCACCCATTCCCAGTGCCAAAACGGCCAATGCCGTCGATACGACAACTATCTTTTTCTTCATTGCACTACCTCCTGCTCATTCAATGTGACAACTTCATTATATTATAAAGTTGTCACATATTCAAGGTTATATCTCTTAAAAAATAATTCTTTTTCTTTCATTTTTCTTTATATTTTATTTATTTTGGTTTAAGTACCATATCTAAAAGTTCAGAAAGCGGCTCCATGGCATTTCTCGCTTCCTGATATGTACTGGTCTGAGCCCCCACCTCAATCAATGCCGACCTGGGTCTTAAATGCATATTATACCGAAGTCCTTTCAAATAAATCTTTCTGGTAAATCCCGGAAAATAAGCCTCTGCGCAGAGTTTCATCTGAAAACTAAATGCCATATTGTCTGCTTTATAGGGATTCTGCAATGATTCGATGGGACCGCTCGGTGTCTGGCTGGTGCCATTAAAAAACATAATGGGAGCTGTTTGTTTTCCATTTATCGTCTGTACCAGGTGGGTTCCCGCTTTCACTCCATCCCGATGAATATCCAACACGACCTCGATGGACGGATATTTGGTAAGAATCTCCGTAATCCCCTCTAAAGCATAGGTATAAGCTTTGCTCCGATCCAGTTTTCCATCTCTCAGATCGTACACCGAAGTGTCATGAATGACGCAATATCCTTTTTGTTCCAAGAGCCCGGTCAGATAGGTTCCCACCCCCATGATCGTAGCCTCTCGATTGCCCGTACTGTAATCAGCGAATTCCTCCTGTGAATGAGTGTGATAAATCAAGATCTGGGGCTGCCGATGATCCCCTTTCAGTGAAAAATCTTCTGCTAAAAATGTTTCTGCTTTCATCACGTCCCGCCCGGCGGTCGTGGTGGGATGTACCGTGTAAAAATGCTTCATCAGAAAATCATAATCCGCCAACTGTGCTTCTATATATTGAGTTCCCGTCACCGTAAGACCGGTGCCATGAAATATCTGATTCCCTGCCGGCTGCTCCCTGACTTTATCTTTGGAACGTTCCCCCACCAGACACTCATATTCATTTATGAGTCCCTGATTCTCCCTATAGACCTTATATGCCGGGTCTACCTCTGTCATCTGTTTTAGATTTCTCTGTTCTTTTATCGTTCTGTAATAAGGCACCTGATTCAAAATAAATTCCAACAGTCGGCGTTCAGAGTCTGCCTCAGTTTTTTGTGGATACCACTGCTGCCAAAAAAAGACGGCTGCCTGTGGAGAAAGGCCGGCTGCCAGAAAGGAACCTGCTAGGATCAGGCAGAGTACTGCCGCAATCGGCAAAAGTGTTTGTGCTGCCTTTTTTCTTATTCTTTGTCTGCTTCTCTGCCCCATGCTATCCCGCCTCTAACATCATCACCTTTTACAGTGTATGCAAAAAACGGGAGTTTTTTCCTCAATCGCTATAAAGTGCTTTGTGTATTCCTTCTGACACGGTAAAGCTCAGCTGTTTTACCCGCTCATCAATATCCTGTGGAGTCACATACATCGGACCAAATTCCGGTTCCAGCAGTTCGCGAATCAGTTCATACTGGCTTTCCGAATCCATTTTTTCAATATAGCGTCCGTAACCGGCCGTGCTGTCTTTCATGGAAAGCGTATCAATCATCATCTCCACCGTATCATGAACAATGGCAGCTGCCCCCACCACCGTCGGCACGCCCAGTGCGATCACCGGAACGCCAAGGGTTTCCTTTGTCATGCTGTTCCGGTGATTTCCCACCCCCGAACCCGGATGAATGCCCGTATCTGTAATTTGAATCGTAGTCGCCAGTCGTCGGACGCTGCGGGCGGCCAGTGCGTCAATGGCCAGTACCAGATCCGGTCTTGTCTCATCCACGATTCCCTTTATGATTTCAGCTGTTTCCATTCCGGTCTGTGCCATGACGCCCGGCACGATTCCGCTCAGAACCGGCAGCTTGTTTTTTGCACAGAACTCCTCTCCGTATTCTTCGTTTAAATGTCTTGTCATCTGAAGGTTTTCCACCACTCTGGGTCCCAGTGAATCCGGTGTCACCTGCATATTTCCCAGACCCACCACAAGAATTCCGGCCTTTTCCCCCTTTTCCGGGCAAGTCTTTTCAATTAGAAGCCGAAGTTGGCGCCCCAGTTCCACTGCCACCTCGTTGTGATAATCCTCATCCTTATCCGTCAGCTGCAACACGTCCAAGGTCAGGTAAGTGCCAATTGGTTTTCCCATGCTCTTTGCACCCTGTTCGTTCATAATCGATACTTCCGTAAATTTGATTCTGCTGTTCCGATGATGCCATTTACGCAGCGATACCCCTTTTATTTCCCCGCCGTCCCCCTCAAAGCTCTCCTGTTCCTCTACTGCCAGATCGGTTCTGATTTCAAACATTGATTTTCTCCCCCTCATCCAAAACTCATATTTCCCGTTTCTTTTCTGTACCTTAGTTTCTGCGTTTTCATGTTTAAATATACAAAAAAGAACCTTTCCCCTATTTTACTTGGGTTTATGTACTAAAAACTGTATAAAAAGGGAAAATACATATTGACATCCCCGTCTTTATTCGTTAAAATATAACAGTATGTTTACATTGAACTGTCCGTGTCCAGACTTTGATGCAAACCAAAGCATGTTGTGATAATATTAAATCAAATGGAGGTGTACAGATTGGCTAACATTAAATCTGCAAAGAAAAGAATTTTAGTATCAGAAACAAGAGCTGCCAGAAACAAGGCGATCAGATCCAAAGTTAAAACTACGATCAAAAAAGTTGAGACTGCTATTACTGCCGGTGACAAGGCTGCTGCACAGGCTGCTTTATTAGCTGCTATCAGCGAGATTGATAAGGCTACTATTAAGGGTGTTTATCATAAGAACACATCTTCCCGTAAAGTATCCCGTTTAACTAAGGCTGTTAACGCAATGGCTTAATTATAGAAGCGGAATATTTATCTGTTTTATTACAAAATCAAAAGACTGTTTTTCTGCTACATAACAGAAAAACAGTCTTTTTTTATTGATGAGAAGTGCTCCTATCCTATCAAAGTACTCCTCGATGGTGCGCACTCCCTAATATTGCTTTGCAATTAAAAGCTCCACTGCCAGTCGATCTGACAGCCTGCCCGTCTTCACCGCCTCTTCCACATCCACGCAATTGGTCACATAGGAAAGGATCTGCTCCTTCGTGAATACCTTCGCCTGAGGGATCATCTTGCCGGCCACAAATGGCGGAATCTTAAGCTTTGATGCGATATCATCTTTGTTCGATCCCAGCTCCACCAGATCTTTTACCTGCAAAAGCTGATTGAACTGTCTGGCAATCAGAAAAAGGATTCGCATAGGCGGTTCTTTTAGCATCAGAAGGTCCTGATACAGCTCCATCGCCCGTCTGGTCTTTCGCGTCACAATGGCCGTCACCATATCAAATATCTTACTGGTCACCTGTACGGTAGTCACCGCTTCCACATCTTCCGAAGTGACCATATCATTCCCAATCGTATAAGAAATCAGCTTCTCCAGCTCCATCCTGATATTCTCCATGTCGTCTCCCGTACGCTCCAGGAAAAGATTCATCGTGGAAGAAGTGATCTTTCTGCCATTCTGAGCCAGTATGCTCCCCGCCCACGCAGAAAGTCTGGAAAAATCCTGCCGTTTCATCTCCGCAACATGTCCCAGTTCTTTGACTGCCTTATAGAGTCGGTTTCTCTTATCCACTGCGCTCTCCACAAAAATCAGGCAGGTGGTATCCGGCATCCGCGGCAAGAAATCGGTGAGCGCATCCGCGGCACTTTTAAAGAATCCACTGTCCTCTATTAAAATCAATCGTTTTTCACTAAAAAAAGGCATCGTATCAGCCAGACTGATCAGTTCATTCACGTCCAGTCCTTTTCCTTCAAAATAATTATAATTCATCGTATCATCGCCGGAAATAGCTTCCCTTAATTTCTTTTTATAGCTGTGTTTTAAGAATTCCTCTTCTCCGTATAACAAATATACCGGTTTAAAGGACTTATCTCTGATATCTTCATTTAAAATCTGCATGGTGTTTTCTCCATCCGACAGCTCTGCACTGACACGCCACTCGGTCTGTATGTCATTATAGCGTATAACATAAAAACTGCCAAGCATCCTTTTAGAAAATTTTACGGTGAAATTTTACGAAACCCACTCACCCGTACCTTTTTCCCATCAGTGGTGATGTGTACCGCTCCGGAAACTGCGGTTCGCCATATATTTGTCTTGATTTTTTCCAGTCTCCGGACTACCTCCTTGGAGGGATGTCCATAGGAATTGCCCTTGCCATAAGAAAGTACGGTAATTTCCGGTTGAATCAGTTCCAAGAATCCGGCTCCTGTGGAACTGGCAGAACCGTGGTGTGCCGCCTTTAAAATAGTCACTCGCTTTGGTAAGATTCGTTTATCTGTATTGCGTAGAATATCCTGTTCTCCTCCATCCTCCACATCTCCGGTCAGTAGCATAGAAAAATCTCCATAACCGGCAAGCAGTACTAGCGACTGGTCATTTTTGTCTGAAACGATGCCATTTTTCCCGGGATATATAGCCGTCAGCGATAATTTACCCACTTGAATGGATTGCCCTCTTTCCATATACTGAACGGTACTTCCTCGTTTTCGTGCCAAATCAGCTAATTCATCGCAGCTTTCATCCTCCCTGCTGAGACAGGAGAACACGATATGTTTGATTGAAATCCCCACATCTTCGGTCAATAGGTATTCAATTCCACTGATGTGATCCAGGTCTCCATGGGTAACAAATATATAGTCCAATTGAGATATCCCTTTACTTTTTAAAAATGGAACCAACCGAAATTTGCCCAGATTCTTTATCTGCGAACTTCCCCCATCTACTAGGATATTGATTTGAGACGTTTGAAAAAAGATACCATCCCCCTGGCCCACATCCAAAAAATCCACACTTAATCCTCTTACCGGATGCACTATTAAAAATAAAGATGCCGCTGCACTGACTGCAAGAAATTGAATTTTCTTCTTTTTTACACCGGTTTTCTTTTTATG
Source organism: Clostridium sp. (assembly GCA_036634775.1). Taxonomy (GTDB): domain Bacteria; phylum Bacillota; class Clostridia; order Lachnospirales; family Lachnospiraceae; genus Otoolea. The sequence goes on along the minus strand of JAVWRQ010000002.1, from coordinate 16,316 downwards.
ACTGTTTAAAAAAAGTCCGCATAAAAGAAGCGCATAGTAAACCACTATTTTCCACAGTTTGGGGCGACCAAGTATAAGAGAGGAGTATGGCATAGCAGATGCCATGTGGCACAACAGACTGTAAAAAGCCAAAATGTAATGCCCGGTTCCCATCGTTCCCAGGGCTGTGAACTTCAAGAAAGTCCCCGCACCGCCCAGACTGTAAAGCAGAACCGCGGCGATTCCGGAGCCCACCACATAGGCCATCAGAGGAATAACCAATATATTTAATAAAATTCCATACGTGGGAAATTCGAAAAAATGATAGAGAATAATCGGATAGGTAAATAATTGAATACAGAGAGCAATCCAAAGGCCTTCTGCCTGCACGGCATTGATTCGCATCCATTCCTTACTGATTCCAATCGCCATAACTGCCCCAAAAGACAGCTGCAGACCACCGGTAAAAAGCAGAAAAGGCTGTTCCAGAATTAACAAAAAAAGAGAAAGAGAAAGAGCCGACAGCAAATCGTAAGTCCGTCCCAGATAAGCAGCCAGTAACGCACACAGGAGCATAAGCACCGCACGGAACACCGACGGGCCAAATCCGGTGAGACAGCCATAGAACCCGATCAAGACCCCCGCCAGGAATCCCGCCACTCCATACCCCAGACCCAATCGGCGCAGACATCGGTAAATGCCCATGCCAATGAGCGAAACATGCAGACCACTGACCGCCAGCAGATGGGCAATTCCATTCTTTTGATACAATTCCCGAATATCTTCATCCAGCTGCGTCTTATCCCCCAGCAGAACCGCTTTATAGACCCCCAGATCCTCCTCTGAACAAAGGATGTCCAATACTCCGGATAGGTACCGCTGCGCCCCATCTGCCCATTTCATAACGGGTATATAACGCTTGTCACAGATTTCCATATGACGCGCATTCACCTTGCATCGTAGACCCATCCCACGATAATACATGGCATAGTCAAATTCGCCGGGATTTCCGGCTGTGGAAAACAGTTCTATCTTTCCTCTCAGTTTTACTTTCATCCCCGATACCGCCCAAGGCTCCGTATCCCCATAAGGCTCCGCCAAATCCCTTGTCTGAGTCTCCTCCCATATTGGTTCCTCCACCGTGACCAGTATCGCCGGCAGTCGGTATACCGTTTGCTCCCAGTGGATGACTGCCTCCTTTAGGACAAGGGTACAGATTCCTTTTTTCCGTGTCTCCCGGTCCAGTACCCCCTCTATCGTGACGCTTCCCATCCCGTGGACAAGCTCCGTCTCCAGTGGATAAGGTTTTAACTCCACTGACATTCGGAATCCGCCTATCACAAAAAAAGCCATACAGAACCACACGGATCTCCGGTGCACGATACAGCTTTCCCATCTCACCGACATCCATAACAGAATGCCTGTGAGCAATAGAACCACCATTTGGCTAAATCGGTAAGCGATGACCTCTCCAAGTACAAAAGCTCCCGTAATCCAAAAAAGCGGTCTTTTTATTTTATTTTCCTCCCATGATATACTTTTCGCTACGCTCTAAAGGTGCTGCAAGGGAAATAGCATCCCGATACATGATATCGGCAGAACCATTTACTGTGATCTGCACCTTATTCACCGTCTGAAGCTCCGTAAGGGAATTCACAATCGCATAGATTGGGATATACTCTGCCACATCCGATTCTCCGGATGTGAAACGACTGTCAAAATTTACATAACAGATCGTATCTGACAATGAAACATTTAATAATTTTGCATCTTTGGGGAGCACCGGAAAATCTCCCGGCTGCATGGGACCTTCCATCAATTGTTCCACCACCAGTTTTTCCAGTGATGTATTAACATGGTGAACGACCTCCCGCGTCTCGGCGGTCAGCCCATCCTTCGTCTCATTTGCGAAATAAAGCTTTAATTCCACTCGTTCGTAGGCATTAACATCGGTAATGCTCTCCGCAAAATCTAAGGCGGAAAAAGCTCCCACCGGGTTTCCTTTTTTATCCAGCAGCGGTTGTCCATCACAATTTATATTAATGTAATCCACTCCATCCACTTGAGTAAATGTCTTCGCAAGAGCCGCCCGGCAGAGAATCTCTCTCGTCGGTTTCATGCCTGCATAATCTTTATTAAAATTCAAATATAAGATATTATCTTCTTTTTTTATATCCAGAAGTACTACTTTTTCCCCTAAGATTCCCTGATACTCGGGTTTTTCGGGTGCTTCCAGAATCTGTCCTGCCAATTCACCAATCAGCGTATCCCGATTGGTCGTCTGCGTTTGATAGTCAAAGGGAACCAGCTTTGTCCTGGATGCATTCAGATAAAATATCTTATAGTTCCCATCCGATGCCTCGGGAATCGGTTTCTCTTTTTGGCATCCGGAGATTCCCAGGCACATCAGCGTCAGCATCACAATATATATAAATCGTTTCACACAGCACCCGTCCTTTCACATGGGATATCCATGACAGCTTGTACATTACGGAATATAATTCAGTGGAATACGGACGGTGAACGTCGTGCCTTCCCCTTCTTTACTCTGGAGCTTAATCGCACCGCGATGCATGATTACAATGCTCTTCGTAATCGCCAGTCCCAGTCCCGTCCCGCCGGTTTCTCTGGAACGTGCCTTATCTACCCGGTAAAATCGTTCAAATATATGTTCCTGCAGTTCTGTGGGAATCCCTACTCCATTATCCACTACTTTTACGTAGAAAAACTTGTGATCTGCATCAAGAATCACCCGAACCAGACCATCCTCGTAATTATACTTTACCGCATTCTCCACCAGATTATTGAGCGCCAGGGAAAGTTTCACTTCGTCCACATCTGCCATCACTTCGCGGATACTTTCAAATACCAGTTCAATATTTCGTTTCTTGGCAATGGGTCTTAGCCGTTTTAATATCTGTTCCATCAGTGCGTTAATATTAATCGGAGTAATATTCAAATCCGGTGACGATTTATCCATCTTGACAAGGGTCAAAAGGTCATCAATAATCTTTCCTTCTCTATCGATTTCATCGGAAATGTCTGTCATAAATTCTCTGTACAGTTCTACCGGAGCATCTTCCATGCTCATCAGCGAATCGGCCAATACCCGAATCGAGGTAATGGGAGTTTTTAATTCATGAGAAACATTCGATACAAATTCCTGTCTGGACTGATCCACTGCCTTTAGTTTCCGGAGTGTCTGACTGACTGCGTCTGAGATTCCTCGCGTTTCTTTATAAGAAGTGACCTGAATATCCTGATCTAAATTGCCATCGGCCACCTGATTCAGAACACTCTGTAAATGTCTAAATGGTTTTAAAAGAAGAGCTGCCATCAAAAGCACAACTGCCATAATAAACCACAAGAGCACCATTTGGAAAAAAACCGCCTTATCCGTAATGGTATTCTCCATCTGTGTGATATTCTCTGTCGATGACGTCATCAACAGAACCCCCTTAACAATCCGCCGGTCGGTCTTACTATACACGGGAATCGTCAACGAAAAGTACTGCTTGCCTTTGTTTTTATGACTGATCGTCTCACCCTCAAACGCTTTGAGGACTTCTTCCGCAACACTTAATTTTCCTTTTGTCAAATCAAACGTATCTTTTATAATTCTGAAATTTTCATCAATTACAACAATTCTTCCATTAAAAAAATCGGCAGTAGCCCTCATCTCAGTATCCAGAGAAGGATTATTCGATGGATTATTCACATAGTCAGAGCTCACTAATTTGTTCGTCAAGACCAGACACTTATTCTGAGCTTCGACCATCCGGTCATCAATCTGTGTCTGACTGAAAAATCCGGTCAGAAAACGAGCCTGAACCATGAGCGGAATCAAGCTGACTAGCAAAAAGCAGAGAATGAGAGGTATTTTCATGCTCCATGTGCGCTTAAATTTTATTTTCAATTTCTTCACTTTAAACGCACCCCCCAACTAGATGTGCATCTTCTTTGTAGCTGCAATAGCCAGAGAACCGGGTCCAATATGACAGGCAATACTTAGAGGAAGCGGTGCTATGTAAATATCCACATCCGGGAAATAGGTTTTAAGTTCCTCGCGAAATTGTATCGCGGCTTCTTCATTCTGTGTATGAGCAATAAAAATATAAGTATCCTTACAGTCCTTGTCACCTAATTTCAACTCCAGATCTCGAAGTACCGCGGATATCATCATCCCTTTGGCCTGTTTTATGGTTCTGGCCTTAGCAAACGCATCCAACTTTTCTCCCAGAATCGTAAGTACCGGCTTTATCTTTAAAAGTGTGCCAAACGCGGCTGCCGCAGGGGTAATTCGGCCTCCTTTTTTTAAATACTTTAATGTATCTACCGTAATATAGATAACCGAATCGGCTTTGGCGCGCTCCAGTTCGTCCTTGATCTGGCATGCACTCCATCCCTTTTTAGACAGTTCCAACGCATTCATGACCGACTGACGCTGTGTCACAGAAATACTGTGGTTATTCACCACTTCTACCTTTCCCTCATAATCCTGTGCCAACATACGAGCGGTATCACAAGAACCGGACAATCCACTGGACATGGGAATGTGAACCACTTCATCATAGTTTTTAAGCAGTTCATCCCACATCTTCATCACATCTTCCGGAGACGGCTGGGATGTGGTGATGTCCTCATCACGATTCATCTTTTCATAAAATTCCTGCTGGGTTAAATTTATATCTTCAAAGTAATCTCTTCCATCAATGGTAAATGGCATGGGAAGCACATAAACCCCCAACTGTTCACCCTCTGTCTGCAGAATACCGCTGTTGCTGTCTGTCACAACTGCTGTTCTCATCTATTTCCTCCAATCGTCATTATCATCATGATCCGTCCTGCTCAAATGAGCCGGCAGATGTGTATAACTGATAGTACATCCCCTTCTTTTCCATAAGTTCCTCATGGCTGCCTTCTTCTACGATTTGATTTTCAGACAGTACCAAGATCCGGTCTGCATTTCGAATCGTCGTCAGGCGATGGGCAATCGTAAGTGTCGTTCTCCCTGCTGCCAGTTGTTCCAGGGAATGAGAAACCACTTTCTCGCTCTCATTATCCAGAGCCGAAGTTGCTTCATCTAAAATCAGTATGGGAGGATTCTTCAAAAACACTCTGGCAATACTGATGCGCTGTTTCTGTCCTCCCGACAGTTTCACGCCCCTCTCACCTACATAGGTGTCGTAACCATGATCCAGTTTCTCGATAAACTCCTCAGCGCCGGCCATCTTTGCCGCTTCCTCCACTTCTGCTTTCGAAGCACCCGGACGCCCATAGATAATATTATCATAAATAGTACCTGAAAATAAATATATATCCTGCTGCACAATTCCCACCTGATTTCTCAGGCTATCCAGCGTGATTTTTCGCAGTTCCGTCCCATCTATACTGATACTTCCCCCTGTGGGGTCATAAAATCTGGGAAGCAGATTGCACAATGTTGTCTTGCCGCCACCAGAAGGTCCTACCAATGCAATCTTCTCCCCGGGTCGGATGTCCAGACTGATGTTTGAAAGCACTGCATTATGATCATCCGGATATTCAAACGATACATCTTTAAAAGAAATATATCCCTTGACATGTTCCAATGGAACTGCATCGGCATCATCAAATATGTCAATATCGGCATCCATGATCTCACAGAACCGTTCAATTCCTGTCATTCCCTTTTGAAACTGCTCTGCAAATTCGATAATTCGCCGAATCGTAGCTAAAAGTGTGCTGATGTACATCGTATATGCTACCAAATCTCCTGGATCAATCCGTCTTTCTACCAGAAATATACCACCGGCGATGATGACGACTACGTACATAATACCGTCAAACACACGAACTGTATCCTGAAATGCAGCCATAAAAAAATAAGTTTTCTTTTTAATATCCAGAAACTTTAAATTGTCTTCCTGAAATTTTTTAATTTCAATCTGTTCATTGCCAAAGGCCCGAACCACCCGGTTTCCCAAAAGACTGTCCTCAATTCTGGCATTCAATTCCCCCACGTGATTTCTTTGCTGTTTAAAAGCATCACGCACTTTTAGATTAAAATAAGTGCAGGAAATCGCCATAATTGGAATAAACATGAAAACGATCATGGTCAGAGTCAGATTAATCTGAGATAATATAACAAATGAAACTATGATTTTCAGAAATGCTATAAAAAACTCTTCTGGACAGTGATGTGCAAATTCTGTCACATCAAATAAATCACTGGTGATTCTGGCCATAATCTGGCCGATCTTCGTATTACTGTAAAATCGATCCGACAGTTTCTGCAGATGACAGAATACATCCTGTCTCATATCGGTCTCAATCTTCGCACCCATAATATGGCCTGCATATGCCATATAGAAGCTGGCCAGCCCATCTACGATCCGAAGTGCGAAATAAAAAAGCCCGATGGTAATAATAGTCTTCACCGTCAGGGAGGTCAAATGATACATCCCCTGATTGGTTATATAACGCAAAATCAGGGGCAGCACAATCTCACAGATCGTGGTAAGTGCCGCACAAAACAGATCTAGCAATAATACAGGTAAATATCTTTTATAATACGGCGCAAAGCGCTCGGTTAGTTCGCTCGTCTTCATCCGGTTCATAATAGCCCGCTTCGATTTCCCTTCCCATCCGGACACACTAAGTCACATAATCCGGAACATACATTTTATTCTATCCTATTTTTCAGATAAAGGGAAGCATAAAACAAAAAAACTTTTACAGAGTTTTATAGACGAATCGATTTTTGTATTCTATAATGGTATCATAATCTGCAAAATTAAAAATACAGTTGAAAAAGGAGGACAATTATGCCTTACTGTCCGAAATGCGACATGGAATTTATTGACGGAATTACCATTTGCAGCGACTGCGGCAGTCCGTTACTGGAATCAAAAGAAGTTGCCGATGCTTTAAAGCGCGAATATGATCAGGCACCGGAGGAGGCTCTCGTCCAGATCGTATCAGAAGAAGAATCCGATGAATTTCCGAAAAATGCGGAACCAAAATCAGAAGTTCGTGCCTATATCAGCAAGCGGCAGCATTATGAAGACATCCGCTCTTCCATATCGGCTTTCTTTATGATTGGCGGCATCTTTCTTATCTTTAGTGCACTCTGCTGGATGGGGCTTATCAAGCTTCCGCTGGCACCCGGACCACTGATGATGTTTCAGATTGTCTTATCTGCCATGGGCATCGGTTGTCTGATTGTCGCTCTGGTATCTAAGAAGTCTGCTAATCAGCTGATCAAAGCGGCCGAGGTCGAAGATGCCCGAACCAAAGAACTGATCACCTGGTTTACCAAACATTACACGGCCGGCCAACTGGACGAAGTACTGTTAAAAGAAGATTCCTCGTTGGAAGATAATGATTTATATTTAAAACGTTTTGAATTAATTCAGGATTACTTAGTCACCGAATATGATCTTCCGGATCAAAACTATGTGGATTTTCTCTGTGAAGACATCTACGGAAAACTCTTTGAGCCGACCCACTAGACCATCTTTCTTCCGGGCATATATAAATTGTCCATCGGCACATGTTCTAGTTCGAGTAATTTCACCTTAAGGCAGATGCCACCACCGTATCCGGTCAGATTTCCATCGGCACCTACGACCCGGTGGCAGGGAATCATAATCGAAATCGGATTGTGACCTACTGCACCACCTACCGCCTGTGCGGACATATGCTCTCCTAATTTTTCAGCCAGCCGACCATAAGTCGTCAGCTGCCCATAGGGGATTTCGCAGAGAAGTTTCCACACTTCCCGGCGAAACGGCGTCCCCTGTGGGGATAAGGGAGGCATGAACTCCGGTTCCTTCCCCGAGAAATAACAATCCAGCCATTCTTTTGTCTGCACAAATAGCGGCAGATCGTTCCATGCGATCTCATCCCCCGGCTCCTTTGGAAAATACTTCTGTTGTGCGATGCACAGACCGGTAAGGCTTGTGCCATCACCGGCCACACGGATATCACCAATGGGTGACGACAGTCTGCAACTGTAATTTTTCATCATGATAATCCACCTTTCATAAAACGCTCTGCTATAGATGTGCACTTCGTGTTAAGGAATAAAGAGCCTGCTTTTGCAGACTCTTTATTCCTATTTGTAACGGTTCAGAGGGGACATATTCTTGCACGTTCTTCGAATCGTTTTATTTTATTAAAAGAGATTTGCCTGTCATCTCTATAGGCTGCTCCATACCCATAAGATCAATAAGCGTAGGTGCAATATCAGCCAGACAGCCACCTTCCCGCAGTTTATAAGACGGATCTGCATTGACCAGGATAAATGGAACCGGATTCGTCGTATGGGCAGTCCACGGTTCTCCTGTCTGATAGTCAATCAGCTGTTCTGCATTGCCATGATCGGCGCAGATAAACATCACACCGTTCACTTCTTTCAGTGCATCTACCGCGCGTCCCACGCAGGAATCCACCACTTCAATGGCTTTAATCGCTGCCGCTTCTACACCGGTATGCCCCACCATATCCGGATTGGCAAAATTAATGATAATCACATCATATTGATCGGACTTGATGGCTTCCACCAGGTTATCGCAGACTTTCAGCGCACTCATCTCAGGCTTTAAATCATAAGTAGCGACTTCCTTCGGGGATGGAACCAGAATGCGATCTTCCCCCTTATTGGGTTCTTCTTTACCGCCATTGAAAAAGAAGGTAACATGTGCATATTTCTCGGTCTCAGCGATTCTGGCCTGTGTCTTGCCGTGAGCCGCCAAAAATTCACCAAAGGTATTTGTGATACTTTGCTTCTTAAATGCCACCATTTTATTGGCAATGGTATCATCATAATCCGTAAAGCAGACAAATACCAGTTCCAAACGTTTCTCTCTGGAAAAGCCATTAAATTCATCATCGCAGAATGCCCGTGTGATCTCTCTGGCACGATCCGGACGGAAGTTATAGAAGATTACCGAGTCGTGGTCTTTGATCAGAGCCACCGGCTGTCCATCTTTTTCTACAACAAAAGGCATCACAAACTCATCGTTCTTACCGGCATCATACGATGCCTGAATCCCTGCTGTAGCACTTTCGGCTTTGCCGCCTTCTCCCTTTGTCATGGCGTCATAGGCCAGCTTCTCGCGGTCCCAGTTCTTATCACGATCCATGGCGTAATAACGTCCCATAACAGAAGCCACCTGACCCACACCAATTTCTTTCATCTTTGCTTCCAGCTCTGCCACAAAATCCTTGCCCGAAGCCGGTGGTGTGTCACGTCCATCTAAAAAGCAGTGCACATAGACCTTACTTAAACATGCCCTTTTTGCCAGTTCCAATAAAGCATAGAGATGTGTATTATGGCTGTGCACACCGCCATCGGAAAGAAGACCAAACAGGTGGAGCGCAGAATCATTCTTCTTACAATTTTCTATGGCTGCTAAAAATCCCGGAATTAAAAAGAAATCTCTGTCTTTAATGGATTTTGTAATTCTGGTCAATTCCTGATATACGATACGGCCGGCGCCCATATTCAGATGTCCCACCTCAGAATTACCCATCTGCCCATCGGGAAGTCCCACAAAGAGACCGCTGGCGTTTCCCTTTACAAACGGACACTGGCTCATCAGTTGATCCATAATCGGTGTTTTTCCTTCACACACTGCATTGGCTGTACAGTTGTCATTTAATCCGTAACCATCAAGTATCATTAATACAGTTGGTCTTTTGCTCATTCTCTATCTCCTTATATAATTCATGTATGTTAATAAGTGTACTACTGATTTCTTATTCTACACGATTTTTTCTCAAGTTTCAATGGGTGAATGATAAATTTTTATCAACTTGTTTCATTGGATTACACTAAAAAATACGTTTTAAGCAGCTCTATCTCCTCCTGTGTCATACCATAAGATTCCAGATACTGTAAAAGGTTGATTTCTTCATAATATGAAACAAGAGAATCCATAGCGGCAGGGTCTGATGCCATAAGAGGTTCCATTATCGCTCTCGTATGTTCATCCATCTGTTCCAGCAGTCGATTAATTCCTCTTTTATTATAGGTATAGGTCACCTCATAATCTGCGATAATATCCTCTCGCTCTACTCCCATCAGATAATAGACAGCGGAGGCTAATACTCCCGTTCGATCCTTGCCGGCAGAGCAGTGAAACAAGACCGCTCCCCTCTTCAGTCCTTCAATCAGTTCCTTTAAAGTGGCCACCAAGAGATTAACGTTTTCCTTCACCATATGGAGATATCCCTGGGTCAGGCTTTCTACAAATGCCTTCGATGCCGACCCGGATATATCATTCATATCGATCTGATCGGTCTGCATCGGACAGTGAATCCATCGGATTCCGTCCGGAACAAGATCCGGATTTCCCTTAATTTCTGACAGACTTCTCAAATCCAGCACCGTTCGGATGCCATATTCCTCAAGACGTGCCCACTCCTCCCGGGAAAGAGCATGTAATCCATCACTGCGCAGGAGTTTTCCAAATGCGGTGACTTTGCCGTCTGCGGTTTCGTAGCCTCCCATATCTCTCATATTAAATGCATGCTCCATGCGGAGACGTTTTATCGGTTGTAATTGGCTCATTCTGTATTCGTCCTTTCTTTTACTTCCACGCCATCGTAGAAGAACTTTAAAATCTCTTTGTAATTTTTCCCCTGTTTTGCCATCTCCTGCGCACCATTCTGGCTCATGCCTACGCCGTGTCCATAGCCGCCGCCCCAGATGGTAAAGGTTCTGGTTCCCTTTTCTTCATCTCTTGCTGTCTCATCCACTGCAATAAATGCGCTGGGCAGAGTTTTCCATCCAGTCATCGTGTCCCCATCATGTTTCTTATATACCAGGTCTGCATTACCCAGTACATTTCTGATCTGAGTCTCACCTTTCAGAATTTTCTCCCCGTCACTTCCTATAATCTTCACCGTTTTAGCGATGCCGCCGGTGCCTCGATTGGTTACCATAATTGCCTGAATGGTTCCAATATCATCCACCGTCTCTGCTAATTTTTTATTAGTGAACTTTGTACTCCAACGATACATCGGAAAACCGGAATCATAGTTTTCCACTCCGTCTCCCTTGATAAATGGTATAAAGGCATCATTTGTGGTCAAATCCATCTTCTCTTTCCCATTCGTCAGTGAAATTCCCTTTAAATAAGGAAAATCTGCCTCATCGGCACCCCATATGATTCCATCGGTTGTATGTCCGCAGGATGTGGAAAAATAATAAGTCTCTGCCGGCACGTCATTCATAAATACCATCTCACCGGAAGTTTCCTTTACTGCCATATTCGTCCGGTCAGCGGATTTTGTATTATTATAGACCTGATAGTTGGTACTGTCATCCACATGAGCACCATACTTACTGTAGTCATTCGCCTGAATCTGCCGATAGGCATAAGTCCTGGCACAGACCGCCTGCGCTTTTAGTGCCTCCGATTCATAAGAAGGCGGCATCTCACTGGGTACTACTTCGGTCAGGTAATCTTCTATATCCAAATCGTTTAAAAGCAGCAGTCCCTCTGGTTCCAGACTGATCTCAAAATCCCCATAGTAGCGTGGGAACCCCTGACTGCGCCTGATATTCAACACTTCAATCTGCTTCGTTTGATCTTCAGGTTCAATCACTAGACGCCCATCCTTTAGGCGTTCATCTTCTTTTTTTATAATTAATTCAGTACCGGCCTCAATCGTTTCCACCGAAGTACCACCCTTAATTTTTAAAGCAGTATCCGCCCTCAAATGTATCTCATCATGAAATATGGTAGAAAAATCAGTATTCATAATCAGCACTCTGATATTTTTAGCAGAAAAACTTTTTACCTGGAGTACCGCACAGATTTTCTTGCCCGCCACCACAAATTTTTGTAAATTATAACCGACCAGAATATCTTCTTTCTTTTGTTCTTTTACGACACCATATATCTTATATACCCGAAAATCTTTATCCAGTTTAAAGGTTCCATATCCCTCTATCTCAATGGAATCCTCTCGAACAGATAGAACTTTCCCCTCGATACTGTCCTTTTTTAAAGAAATCTTTTGGATTTTTCCCTTTTTCAGTTTGACATCTGCCAGCACACCGTCACGGTTTTTATCCAATGCCTGATTCATGGGAAATTCCCGAATAATGGTTCCTACATAAAGATTGATTTTTTTGTTTTTATTGGTCTCCAGCCAGACGTTTTTGTACGTCACTTCTTCGGATACGTCCTGTATCATATGTATGATTTCACTGCCCCGATACCATATCTTGATTTCATGATCCACATAGGCATCCAAAGAAATTCCTTCAAACCCCATTATCCCGATATCCGTATAAGCCGTCCAGGCAGCTGCATCTTTTACATTTCCCGGCGTCCCATATAAAAGGATATTCTTCTGTGCTACCTCTTGTTTTGAATCAATCGCTTTTAATAATGTCTCATAGAATATCCACCATTCTGCCTTATCTATGGATTTTTTGGGATTTTTTGATGAAATCCCCAAGTTCTTAGATAAACCGGGAGAAATTTTTTCAACTGCGTAGATTGCTTCTCCATAGGTCAATGCATCAGTGGCAAACTCTTTTTCTGCCTTTTCCCCCCCTTCAAATATACCTTTTTCTATCATGTAATCGATATATTTGGCATACCAGTCATCCTGCTCTCCCCTCTTAAAATGAGAACCGTGTTCATCCTGGGAAGCAGCACAATCTTCTTTATCCACTAGTGCCAGCACCATGGCTTTCGATGCCATAGCACGGGAAATGTAATGATTGGGTGTATCAAATCTTACAATAATCAGTATTAATAAAATCACAATGAGCGGAATGGAAATCGCCCAATATAGCATTTTCTTTGATTTCATAAAATCCCCTTTTACGGTACAAAACGGCTCTTTATGGCAAAGTGATTACTTGATATATCGCTTATTCTGTTCATCGATATGATCCAGATTCTCATAATCTGCGGTATTCTGTGACAATCTTTTCTTGGCCAGTGAATGTCTGATTCCTCTGGAAATCAGGTCATATAGAACCGCAAAGGTAGGAACTCCGATGATCATGCCCACAAAGCCAAACAGACCGCCGAACAGCAAGATCGAAAATAGTACCCAGAAACTGGAAATCCCGGTAGAATTCCCCAAAATCTTCGGTCCCAGGATATTGCCGTCAAACTGCTGTAAGAGCAGTATAAACAGAAGGAAATAAAGACATTTTACAGGGTCTACCAACAGCACCAGAAAACCACTGGGGATGGCTCCGATAAACGGTCCAAAGAATGGTATAATATTCGTCACGCCCACGATTACACTGATCAGAAGTGCGTATGGCGTATTCATAAAAGAGGTACATATAAAACAAATCATCCCAATAATCAGGGAATCTACCAGTTTCCCGATAATAAAACCGCCGAATACCTGATGTACAAATCGCATTTCTTTTATGATTGCATTTGCCCACCGCAATTCGAAACACCCGTAAACGATTTTTTTGGCCTGTGCGATAAGCAGATCTTTGATATTTAACAAATAGACCATAACGATCACACCAATCAACCAGTTCTTCACCAAGATCAGTAACCCGAAAAAACTACTGGAAAATCCAATCAGCAGATCTCCCAATCTCCCGATGTCGATATTTGTAAATGAATTCTCCATCCAATTTTCCAAAAAGATGACACTGCTCTGTAAATTATCCAAGACAATCTTCTCTATATCCGGATTATCCGAAAGGATTTTCTGAATCCAGCTGTACAAATTCTGCAGGTAGACCGGAAAGGATTCCTTAATCCCCATAATACTCTCTATCATCTGTGGAATCAGCATCTGAATCAAGCCGGCTACCACGGCAAAGAGGAGAACGAGACTGACTACCGTGGCACATACCTTGGCTGCGCCATTAATATGTTTCTCGGTCTTCCACGTTTTAGATAATCTTTTTTTGACATAATGTGTCACACGGTTATAAATAGGAGAAAGCAGATAAGCCAGCACCGCTCCATAGATAATCGGTGCCACGATTCCCAGAATCGTGCGGATGATTCCGTAGACAGTGCTCCAGTTCTGAATACAATACCAAAAGATAATGCAGACGCCAATGACCGCGGCTGCCGTCATTCCATAATATAAGTATTTTTTAAATTCCTCGTTTTTCATCGTAAGCCTCTCATCATAATTTCTTTGAATATTGTAAGTATACAAGAATGATTCCCACTTTGGCAAGTAAATCCATAAATAAAAGATAAAGCAGCGATTTCTCGCTGCTTTTTTATCCTTAGTAACCCCAAAATGCCGGCTCTTGCAATATTGACGCCTAGCTCTGCTAGGTGGGCGACCTCACTCAGGCATCTGCCTTCCACTCAAAGGAGGCGTGACATCCGCTTGAAAATATTGGAATCCCATTATGTCCGATGTAGGTTCAAAAAAAACAAGAGTTATCGCACATTTCAGGAGTTACAAGGTTAATTATTCGTGTTCTTATTTGATATGATTATTATACATCAAGTCGATTTTTTTTTCAAGTTCCAATTACTTCCTACGCGATATTTATTTGAAAGCTTCGATACCGTCCTTAGTAATTCGAGCATAAATCAGTTTTTTCTTTTCCGGACATGATTCAGAAAATTCATAAGAGCTCAGCAGTTTTTCCGCCGATGGTTTCAGCAGTTTCTCATCCGAGGCATAAAGCACGGCCAGCGTTTCGCCCGCTTTTACTGCATCCCCCTGCTTTTTACAGAGTGAGATCCCAGCGGAAAAATCAATTGTCTCCCCAATTTTACTTCTCCCTGCTTTTAACAGAACTGAGGCAATTCCACATCCTTCGGTGTCCATGTGTGATACAAAGCCATCCGTCGGCGATAGTACGCTGAGACAATATGGTGCCTGTTCAAAACGATCGGTATCATCCAGATAAGCAGGGTCTCCCCCCTGAGCTTTTACCATCTTCTTGAATGTCTCTAAAGCACTTCCATCCAACCGTGCCTTCTCTGCCATATGAAAGCATGTTTCAATTGTTCCCATCCCTGCTACATGAAGCATCTCTGCAGCCAGGTCAAGACACACCTTGGTCAAATCCTCCGCTCCCTTTCCCCGCAGTGTTTGTACCGCTTCTATCACTTCCAGTGAATTACCGATTGCGCTGCCCAGCGGCACATCCATATCCGTAATCAAAGCACTGCAAGAACGCCCGGCTTCATGACCTATGGTAACCATCTTCTCCGCTAGGGTAATCGAATCCTCCAGCTTCTTCATAAAAGCCCCACTTCCGGTCTTAACATCCAGTACGATTCCGTTACTGCCCGCAGCCAGTTTCTTACTCATAATGGAGGAAGCAAGCAGTGGAATACTATCCACCGTAGCCGTCACATCGCGAAGTGCATAGATTTTTTTATCCGCGGGAGCCATATTCCCCGTCTGCCCCACTACGGCTATGCCTGTCTCTTTCACAATTCTAAAAAAGTCTGCCTGTGAAATCGAAGTCTGAAAGCCGGGAATCGACTCTAATTTATCAATTGTGCCGCCGGTGTGCCCCAGTCCCCGTCCTGACATCTTCGCTACTTTTACGCCTAACGACGCCACAATTGGTCCTACAATCAGCGTTGTCTTATCTCCCACGCCCCCGGTGCTGTGCTTATCCACCTTAAACCCGGAAATGGGTGAAAGATCCACCATGTCACCCGAATGTGCCATCTCTAATGTAAGATATGTCATCTCGGCATCATTCATTCCATTAAAATAAATAGCCATCAGCATCGCTGACATCTGGTAATCGGGTATCTCTCCCGAAGTAAATCCCTTCACCATATATGCAATTTCATCCGCATCCAAACAGTGATTTCTCTTTTTCTTTTCGATCAAATCATACATTCGCATCGATGCATCCTCCTATACGAGATTCTATTATATGAGATTCTCCGGTCCAAAGCTGCATGGCAGCAGTTCTTCCAATGTGAACTCTTTCCAATCCGTCTCAGACTTTGCCAAAATAATACGAAATGTCTTCGGATTGCAGAATTCCCGCATCACTTGCCTGCACACTCCGCAAGGGGCACAGTAATCTTCTATCTTACCATCTTTTCCACCGCATATGGCTATGGCTGTAAAACTGCGTTTGCCATCGCCCACCGCCTTAAAGAAAGCACTGCGTTCTGCACAATTCGTAGCAGAATAAGATGCATTCTCTATATTATTGCCCGTATAAACCGTTCCATCTTCGCAAAGCAGTGCAGCCGCCACATGAAAATGTGAGTATGGTGCATACGAACGGGATAATTGCCCGATAGCCGTCCGTATCAAATGGCTCTTTTCCATCACAAGACCTCCCACTTTTATATGCCCCCTCTGAACAGTTACAATATCTCTTTTAAAACACTCTCGCCCGCGAT
>JAVWRQ010000001.1:101126-113010 GCA_036634775.1 Clostridium sp. | reverse complement strand
GGGTTATCTCTTTCTTTTTGCCGGAGAAATGGTTATAATAAGTATAATGCACATAACAAGGGATAATATGGAAAGAAGAGGAAGACATTTCGATGAGCTTGGTAACGATAGAACATTTAACGAAATCATATACAGAAAGACTGTTATTTGACGATGCAGACTTCTCTATTAATGAAGGAGAAAAGGTGGGACTTCTCGGAATCAATGGTACGGGAAAATCCACACTTTTAAAGATATTGGCGGGACTTGAAGAAGCGGATGAAGGTTCTGTCGTGCGGAGACGGAATCTGTATATTCGTTACCTACCGCAGACCCCGGAGTTTAGGGAAGAGGATACCGTTCTGGAGAGCATCATGAGAGATAATGAAAAAGAAAGCCACTACAGCTCCAAAGATGAGATGCAGGCAGAGGCTAGAAGTATGCTCAATGAACTGGGAATCAAGGATCACGATGCAAAGATGGAGACACTTTCGGGTGGGCAGAAAAAGAGGGTGGCACTGGCAAGTGTACTCATGAGTCGGGCAGACCTCTTAATTCTGGATGAGCCGACGAACCATTTGGACAGCGCGATGGCCGACTGGATGGAGGAATATCTGAAAAATTTCAAAGGAGCTCTGCTGATGATTACCCATGACCGATATTTTCTGGACAGCGTGGTAAAGCGAATCGTGGAACTGGATCGCGGAAAGTTTTATAGCTACCAGGGCGGTTACCGGGAGTTCCTGACGTTAAAGGCAGAACGAATGAATATGGATGAGGCGACAGAACGGAAGCGGCAGTCGATTCTGAGAATGGAGCTTCAGTGGATGCAGCGGGGAGCCAGAGCACGTTCTACGAAGCAGAAAGCACACATTCAGAGGTTTGAAGAGCTGCAGGATCAAAAGGGTCCGGAGTATACTCGAAATGTGGAGGCGGAATCCATTGCAAGTCGTCTGGGCCGAACTACGGTAGAGATAAAGGATCTGTGCAAATCTTATGGAGATAAAGTCTTGATCAAAGACTTTGACTATATTTTTTTGAAGAATGATCGTGTGGGAATTATCGGTCCTAACGGAAGTGGTAAGTCCACATTGATGAAAATTATCGTTGGGCAGGTGCAGCCGGATGCCGGAAGTGTGGAAATAGGCCAGACGGTGAAGATTGGCTATTTTTCACAGGAAAATGAACCTATGGACGAAAGCCTGAAGGTGATTGATTATATTAAAGATGTGGCGGAGTATATAAAGACCAAAGATGGAAGTGTCAGTGCAAGCCAGATGCTGGAGCGTTTTCTCTTTCCGCCCAGCGTGCAGTATACGACGATCAGCCGCTTATCCGGTGGAGAGAAACGCAGGCTGTATCTGCTGCAAATCATCGTCGGGGCACCGAATGTGATTCTCTTGGACGAGCCGGCCAATTACCTGGATATTCAGACGTTGACTGTCCTGGAAGATTATTTGGATACATTTCCGGGAATTGTGGTTACCGTCTCCCATGACCGGTACTTCCTCGACCGAGTGGTGAATCGAATCTTTGCATTTGAGGGCGATGGCAGGATTACTCAATATGAAGGTGGATTCACGGATTACCAGAGAGCGGTCGAACTGAAAAATGAAGCAGCTACGGGGGGAAGTACAATCGTGGAACCGGTAAAATCGGAGGTCACCCAGGCTACGAATAAAAGCAATTGGAAAGATACAGGAAATGTACTACCTAAGAAGAAAAAATTTACATTTAAGGAACAAAAAGACTGGGAGACGATCGATGACGATATTGCCAAGTTGGAAGATACAATCGCTTCTCTGGAGGAGCAGATTGCAGCGGCAGCCACCAACTACGCTAAATTGAACCAGTTGATGACAGAAAAGGCAGAGAAAGAGCAGCAGTTGGAAGAAAAGATGGATCGCTGGATGTATTTGAATGAGCTGATGGAGGAAATTGAAAGTCAGAAGTAGTTTGATATCAGCTTTTCTTTTATGCGAAAATCATTTATAATGAACACAGTACACCGTTTTGTATGGCGTAGAAACTTGTGTTTATAAGGCGGTTCCGGATGGGAGAGAGACGAGTGAAGGCAGACAAACTGGTAAAAGCAGAGAACGATGGCAGAGATTTTCCGTTGGGAGTGACAAAGACGGCGGATGGAATACACATATCCACAGTGGCACAGGGTGACAGCTGTATATTGGTAGTCTATGAAAAGGGCAATAAAGAAGAAATTAAAAAAATCCCATTTTCAGAAGACGGCAGAATGGGAGATGTGTGGAACATGGACCTTTGTGGTGACAACTTCAAAGGACTGGAATACTGCTTGGAAGTGGATGGAAAACAGATACCGGACTGCTTTGGACGCACATTTACAGGAAGGGAAAAGTGGGGGAATCTGCAGGCGATAACCATACCGATGAAAAGCCCGCTTGTATTAGATGATTTTGATTGGGAAGGTGATCGGAATCCACAGATTCCATATGAGCAATCCATTATTTATCGAATTCATACTAGGGGATTCACGAAACACACCTCTTCCCGTGTACAAGATAAAGGCACTTTTAAAGCGATAGGAGAAAAAATCGATTATTTGAAAACATTGGGAATCACGGCAGTAGAGCTTATGCCGCCGAATGAATTTCCAGAAGTGATTGTGCCTGAAGCAGCAGATGGCAACCCCTATAAGGACGAGCCAACCGGTAAAATAAATTATTGGGGTTATACTCCGGGATATTATTTTGCACCGAAGGCATCTTATGCATCCGGACGCGAAAAACATCCGGCCGAGGAATTTAAAACGCTGGTGCGGGAACTTCATAAAAACCATATAGAGATAATTATAGAACTCTATTTTACAGAAAAAGAGAGTCCTTCTATGGTGCAGGATGCGATTCGATTCTGGGTAAGAGAATACCACGTAGATGGGATTCATCTATCCGGCGCGGTTCATACTGCTTTACTGACCGATGATCCCTATTTATCGGCTACAAAGCTTTTGGCAAGTGGATGGAGTGGTGAAACATCGTCGAAACATCGCCATTTGGGAGAATATAACGATGGATTTATGATGGACATGCGCCGCTTTTTAAAAGGGGATGAGAATCAGATGAACAACTTGATTTTCAGAACCAAGAGAAATCCGGAAGGTTTTGGCGTGATTAATTACATGGCGGATACGAATGGTTTCACCATGACGGATATGGTGTCCTATGAACGCAAACACAACGAAGCCAATGGTGAAGATAACCGAGATGGAAGCGAATGCAATTATACATGGAACTGTGGAATCGAAGGTCCGACACGAAAGAAAAAAGTAGTGGAGATGCGTAAAAAGCAGATTCGGAATGCATATTTGCTGCTGCTTTTAAGTCAGGGAACCCCGATGATTCTTTCCGGAGATGAATTTGGCACTACAAAAAATGGCAATAATAATAGTTACTGTCAGGATAATGAGATCTCATGGCTCAATTGGAACTTATTCCACACCCATCAAGAATTGTTTGAATTTGTTCAATATGCCATTGCATTCAGACAGCGTCATCCGGTATTTCATAAAGCGGAAGAACCCAGAGTAATTGATTACCTGGCTTGCGGGCATCCCGATGTCTCTTACCATGGTGTAAAAGCCTGGTGCCCGGAATTCGAGAATTTTCGCCGTCAATTAGGGATTATGTACTGTGGAGAATATGATAAGAAGGCAGACGGTACACCGGATGATTACTTTTTCGTTGCCTATAATATGCATTGGGAACCCCATGAATTTGCACTTCCTAAACTGCCGAAGGAATTAGTATGGTACGTGGCGTTTGATACAGATGATGATATAAATAACGGGATATATAAAGAGGGCGAGGAATTGTTTTTAGAAGAACAGAAGCAATTTATGGTTCCACCCAGAAGCATTGTGGTTTTTGTCGGACGAAAGAAAAGATGAAATTGGGAGAATCAATCAATATGAGACATCATAAATGTATATCTGTCATTTCGGCAGTACTTTTATTTGCAGGTATAGTAACCGGTATATTTTTTTGTGAAGATGAGGCGTTAGCAGAGGAAAGTTCTGTGATATGCACTTCGGAAGAAGATGGACAGGTACAGCGTTTTTCACTCAGTCCGGGATATCCGGCACTGCCTTATTCGGATCCTTACAGCGACTACCAGTGGGCTTTTTTAAATAGCGGAATCTTTAAATTGGTTCCCAATAAAAAGGTCAATACAGCGGAGCCGTTTGAGGGTAAGGCGGATGGTTCGACTTTGGGAGAAGGACCGGCAAACGAGATTCATGGTACGACTCTGGCAGTCCCCGGAATCGATATCAATATGGTGCCGGCTTGGGAAACATATAAAAAGAAAGAGAATAAACGGCAGGTAATTGTGGCAATTGTGGACACGGGTATTGATTATTCCCATGAAGATCTGTGGAACTCGGTATGGGTGAATGCGGATGAGATACCGGGCGATCATAAAGACAACGATGGCAATGGATATATAGACGATTTATATGGATGGAATTTTTATTCGAACAATAATCAGGTCTATGTAGGAAAAGAGGATAGTCATGGAACCCATTCTGCAGGAACGATTGCCGCATCGCATAATGGAAAAGGAATGATTGGTATAAATGATTCAAATTATGTGAAAGTCATGGCAGTCAAAGTATTGGGGACGACCGAGGGAATTGGCTCTCCTGAGAATGTAGTAAAAGGAATCCATTATGCAGAAGAAAATGGAGCGGTCATCTGTAACCTTAGTTTTGGAACTGTAAAATACAGCGAAGAACTTTATCAGGCCATGAAAAATTCCCATATGTTGTTTGTCGTAGCAGCGGGAAATGGAGATCAGGTGGAACAGGGATATAATATAGATGAGCGACCGATTTATCCGGCTGGTTTCGATTTAGATAATATCATTTCGGTAGCCAATTTAAAATTTGATGGAACCTTGGATTCCGGTTCTAACTTCGGAGTCAAAACAGTTGATTTGGCAGCACCGGGAAACTATATTCTCAGTACGATGCCCCACAATGGATATAGTTATATGAGTGGAACTTCTATGGCAGCACCCATGGTGACAGGAGCGGCAGCTATGATGTATTCATATGATCCGGAACTTCAGATTGGGGATATAAAAACAAAGATTTTAAGCACAACAAGAAAATTGAAAAATTTATCGGATAAGGTAGCGACGGGAGGAATGCTGAATGTTTCAGCGGCTCTGGAGTAATAGAATCTGGCAGGCATTTTATCCATTTCTTCTATATGAGATGATGGTAGAATGTATTTATACGGTGGTTCCTGAAGTGGGAATGATTCCCACAACGACCGTGGGCGCAGTTTTTGCCATTATATTTTTTTACAGACTTTATAAGCGGGATGCAGGAACTGAACTGCCAATCCAACGATTTACCCCGTATTCGGCAGTACTGACAGCTTTGTCCGGTATTTGCTTTTGCGTGGCAGGAAACGGCCTCTTTTATATTGTTTCATGCTATGCAGGCGGCAGCCATTATGAAGTTTACAGCGAACCGATGACGCAGACCGGATTTAGTACAGGCATTATGATTTTATGCATTGGAATTATCATTCCGGCTGCAGAGGAATTTGTCTTTCGCGGGATGATGTTTCTGAGACTGCGGCAATATTTAAAACCTTCTACGGCGGCTATTATTTCAGCAGCAGTATTTGGTCTGTATCATGGAAACTTATACCAGGGAATTTATGCAGGCGTGATGGGACTTCTCTTGTCGTGGCTGCTTGAACGATATAACGATATAAGAGCACCTTTGATTTTTCATATGGTGGCCAATTTAACTGCTCTTGTGATTAATATTACACCACTTTCGAAACAATTAGGAAAAGATGAGACAGCCTTATGGCTTATTACGGCTTTTGCAGTGATTGGCTTTGGCATATGTGGTTATTTGATATTGAGAAAAAGAAATAAAGGGGAAACCAAACGTGACGGAAGCAGAATTTCACAATAAAGTAATCTGGATGACCTTCATACTGAGTATTTTGGTAGTGATGATTCACAGCTATAATCTTGACTTGTTTATAACTGCGGGGGATGGAGCTTTTGCTGAGGCAGTGGCTGCGATTCAAAGGCTGGTATCCAAGGCGGTACCTACGATTGCCGTTCCCGGATTTTTTATGGTGTCAGCTTATCTGTTTTATCGAAATGCATCCAAAACAAAGATTCTGCCAAAGATGCTGCGTCGTGTAAAAAGCGTGTTGGTTCCCTACATTGCATGGAATACACTGTATTATGTATGTTTCTCTTTGGCGGGGCGGTTTCCGGTGCTTTGGGATTTCATAGGCAGAAAAGAGGTAGTATTTACCATAGAGGGATGGGCAGATGCCATTCTTAACTTTACTTATAATCCGGTCTTGTGGTATTTAAAACAACTGATCATTTTGATTGCACTTGCTCCCCTGATTTATGCTGCCATGTCGCGTCTCCGATTAGGGGCATTGGTTCTTGTATCTCTGTTGGCCATTATTGCAAAAGGAACCATTATACCGATTCTCAACTTAGATGCCTTGCTTTATTATTCTGTGGGGGCTTATCTGGCGATGCATGGCAGGAAACTGGTGGAGCGAAAGGACGGAGCTGACCGGAGAATAGCCATTGCGCTGATGGGACTCCTGATTTGCATTGGTTTATATAAGGGGTCGATTCGATACAGCTCCGTCCTTATGACGGTTCTCTATGGACTCACGTTTCCTATGGTTATCTGGCTCGCCTTGCCGGGAGAACTTCCGGAAGCAAAATCCTATATGAAATTTAGTCTTTTCCTCTACTCGTTTCACTTTGTACCGGTGCGCGGACTCAATAAAATCGGTTCTTTGATTTTGCCTCACAATGCATGGTCGGCCTTATTGCTCTATCTGGCACTTCCGGTAGTCGTGGTAGCGATTACTTGGGTCGTGGCAGAATTTCTGAAGAAAAAAATACCGCCGCTCTGGAGTCTCCTAAGCGGCGGACGATAGATCGTAGATTATGACTGGGATTCCCAGCGGCCGGAAGCGCCGCAAGGGAGCACCAGTCCACTTTCTGTTACGGGCAGTCCCAGCTCTTCGGAATGCACGATTCCTTTATACTTTGGACTGAGTTCCGTGCCCAGCATATAGCTGAGAACCGATGGAGCCAGTCCGGTGGTATAAGAGTTAATCAGAAAGAAAAGCGGGTGGTCCGATAAAAGCTGGGCGCATAGTTTGACAAAAGGATGAATCGAATCCTCGATTTTCCAAATCTCGCCTTTGGGACCTCTGCCATAGGATGGCGGATCCATAATGATTCCGTCATAATGGCTGCCTCGACGAATCTCTCGTTCTACAAATTTTACACAGTCATCTACGATCCAGCGGATGGGCGCATCCTCCAGACCGGAAGAACGGGCATTCTCTTTCGCCCAGTTCACCATGCCCTTAGAAGCGTCTACATGGGTGACATTCGCACCGGCCTTAGCTGCCGCCAGGGTAGCGCCTCCGGTATAGGCAAATAGGTTCAATACTTTAATCGGTCTTTTGGCTTGTCTGATGCGCTCACCGAACCAATCCCAGTTAGCGGCCTGTTCCGGGAAAATCCCGGTATGTTTAAAACTAAACGGTTTGAGATTAAAAGTCAAATCTTTATAATCAATCGTCCATTGCTCCGGCAAATCAAAAAACTCCCATTCACCGCCGCCTTTTGGACTTCTATGATAGTGCCCGTTCATCTTCTTCCAGCCGGCATTCTTCTTAGGCGTGTCCCAGATGACCTGAGGATCCGGACGAACGAGCAGGTATTTACCCCACCGTTCCAGTTTCTCTCCATTTGAACAATCTATTACTTCGTAATCTTTCCAGTCGCCTGCAATCCACATATTAATATCCTCTCTTTTGCCTGCTTTTTTAAATATTATATCTGCTGCGGGCAGGTGTGTCAAATTGAATACGAAAATCTTTGCGTATCACCGAAAAACGTAATAGAATCGAAAGATTATTATACTTGAATATTTTTCCATACCTTGGTAGAATATACAGTAGGAGAATCATAGGTACATACAGGAGGAAGGTATTATGAGGAAGAAGTCAACACTCTGTATTCTTTCTATTATGCTGACATTAGGGGCAGCATCTTTGACCGCATATGCAGCAGAGGGATGGAAACAGTCAGGGAACAATTGGGTTTATTATGATTCTAATGGAAGCCAGATTTCCAGTGAATGGCGCAAGGGGGCAGACAGTCTTTGGAGATATTTGGATACACAGGGACTTATGACGGTTAATTCATGGGTAGATGATCAATATTACGTAGATAGTAATGGCATTATGCTGATTGACAAGTGGCAGAAACTGCCTAGGAAGACGACCGGGTGGGATAACGATAACTCGACCGTATGGTATTACTTTGGACCTAGTGGCAAGATCGCCACGGATGGTTGGGCAAAAGTTGCCGGCAAGTACTACTATTTTGATTCCGATGGTGCGATGCAGACCGGATGGGTAGAGGATAACACTTATTACATGGGTGAAGACGGCGCGATGCGAGTGGGCTGGATGTATCTGACCGATCCTGATGACGGAGATGATTTTGATGACACGGTCACTCCTTTTGAAGATACGACGAATAAGCACTGGTACTATTTCCAGAGCTCAGGTAAGAAATATGTACCCGATATTTCAAGCGGTAACTATAAACTGTATAAGATCGACGGCACCTATTATTGTTTTGGTGAAAAAGGACGTATGCAGACCGGTTGGGTGAATATGGGAGACAAGACAGACGGAAGCTTTGAAAACTATCGTTTCTTTAATGAAAACGGCAAAGTTCAGACTGGCTGGTACTCAATCAAGCCACCGGAAGATTTAGAGGGTGATTTTAACGATGATGTACAGTGGTATTATTTTTCAAACAGCGGCATTCCGAAGGTAGGACCATCAATCAGTGAGGCATCAACCAGTGATTTGGTAAAAATCAATGGTATTACCTACTTGTTTAATAATTATGGAAATCCGGTCTATGGTCTGAGAAAACTTAGAGTTGGCAGTGGAGATGAATATGCCACCTACTACTTTGGCAACAAAGCAACCAGCTCTGTGGTCAAAGGCAAAGGTGTAGTAGAAGAAGGCGATGGAACAAAGAGCGAGTTCTATTTTGATGAGGGAGGAAGCAAGGCAGGCAAAGGTTATACCGGCGTGAAAGAAGGTTATCTGTTCTACCAGGGAAAACTGCAGCGCGCAGCTGATGGTACCAGATATGAGCCAATCAATCTGAAGAATAACACCTACTTAGTTAACGCTTCCGGTAAAATTGCAAAGAGCACGACCGTGAAAGACGCCGATGGTACCAAATATAAGACCAATCGATCCGGAGAAGTAATTGAAATCGATGGAGTTTATAACGATGGTCATGAAGAAGGACGCGAGCCGTCGGAACCGGTTTACTGGGATAATTAATGATTCACATGTAAAGAATCAAACGTGTTTCTTCTATATATAGTAAACAATTTTATACAAGGAGGACAGATACCGGCATATAGGTATTTGCCCTTCTTTTTTGTTTGTATTATATGCGAAAAAAATAAAAAAAAGTTCTTGCAATCTATTAAGTGATATGTTATGATAACAAAGCTGTGGCATGATAGCTGTGAAGCGTGAGGTTGCTACCCGTAATAACAGGTAGGTTTTCCGCGGAGCGAATGTCAAGTTAGGAAACTGGCGACAAGTCACTGTACAACTTTAAAAGATATCCTGCGAAGAACAAGGATTGTGTGTGAGGTCTGCGAGGACACACACGGGTATGTGTACAGTCACCGCTTGTCGTGCTTAAATAGTACGAAAAGGAGGCGACTTTTTTTATGGCAAGTCAAGTAATGAGAATCACATTAAAGGCGTATGACCATCAGTTGGTTGATCAGTCCGCTGCAAAAATCATCGAGACTGTAAA
Organism: Clostridium sp.; assembly: GCA_036634775.1. Taxonomy (GTDB): domain Bacteria; phylum Bacillota; class Clostridia; order Lachnospirales; family Lachnospiraceae; genus Otoolea. The sequence continues at coordinate 103,113 of JAVWRQ010000001.1, read as the reverse complement.
AAAGAACGGATCTAAAGTGAGTGGTCCTATTCCATTACCAACAAAGAAAGAAATTATTACGGTACTGAGAGCTGTTCATAAGTACAAAGATTCCAGAGAACAGTTTGAACAAAGAACTCACAAGAGACTCATCGATATCTTAACACCAAGTCAGAAAACAGTTGATGCATTATCCAGACTGGAAATGCCGGCTGGCGTTTACATCGATATCAAGATGAAGAACAACTAATTAAGAGTAGTAATATCCTGAAGGGTTTAGATAGATTTCTGGACTGTTCTAGGATGAACGCTTAGCGTTCCGCTGTAGAAAAGAAACAGGAGGTCAAAGAATGAAGAAAGCGATTTTAGCTACAAAAGTCGGAATGACTCAAATCTTCAACGAAGACGGAGTTTTAACTCCAGTAACGGTTCTTCAGGCTGGCCCATGTGTGGTAACACAGGTCAAGACAGAAGAGAACGACGGTTACAAAGCAGTACAGGTTGGTTTTATTGACAAGAGAGAAAAACTGGTCAGCAAACCAATTAAAGGACACTTTGACAAAGCGGGTGTTGTTTACAAGAGATTTATCAGAGAATTCCGTTTTGAGAATTCAGAAGAATATTCTGTAACGGATGAAATTAAAGCAGATATCTTCGCTATAGGCGATAAGATTGATGTAACTGCTGTTTCAAAGGGTAAAGGTTTCCAGGGTGCCATTAAGAGATTCGGTCATAGCAGAGGACCTATGGCACATGGTTCTAAATTCCACCGTCATCAGGGCTCTAGCGGTTCAGCAACTTCACCGGGACGCGTATTTAAAGGCAAGGGAATGCCGGGTCAGATGGGTAATGTTAAAGTTACGATTCAGAACCTGGAAGTTGTCAGAGTTGATATCGAAGACAATTTAATCCTTGTAAAAGGCGCAGTACCGGGACCAAGAAAATCCTTAGTAACAGTAAAAGAGACGGTAAAAGCCGGTAAGTAAGGCTTTGTAGGAAAGGAGGAACACACAGATGGCAAACGTATCTGTTTACAATATTGAAGGCAACGAAGTTGGCACATTGGAGTTAAACGATGCTATATTCGGCGTAGAAGTCAATGAACATTTGGTTCATATGGCAGTCGTAGCTCAGCTTGCTAACAAGCGTCAGGGAACACAGAAAGCGAAAACACGTTCCGAAGTTTCCGGTGGCGGTAAGAAACCATGGAGACAGAAGGGCACAGGACACGCAAGACAGGGTTCCATTAGAGCTCCTCAGTGGAGAGGCGGCGGTGTAGTATTTGCTCCAACACCACGCGATTATACAATCAGACTTAACAAAAAAGAGAAGAGAGCAGCTCTCAAATCTGCATTAACAAGCAGAGTAATCGACAACAAATTTATTATTCTTGATGAGATGAACTTTGATGAGATCAAAACAAAGAAATTCCAGACAGTGATGAATAACTTGAAGATTACAAAAGCATTGGTTGTTTTAGAAGACGGTAATGACAAAGCAGTATTATCCGCAAGAAATCTTGCATCTGTTAAAACTGCATCGGTTCGAACAATCAACGTGTATGATATCTTAAAATACAACACAGTAGTAGCAACCAAAGCTGCTGTAGCGTCTATCGAGGAGGTATATGCATAATGGCAAACATTCAATACTATGACGTAATCCTCAAACCAGTTGTAACTGAGAAGAGCATGAACGCTATGAGCGAGAAGAAATACACATTCTTAGTTCATACAGAAGCGAATAAAACCATGATCAAGGAAGCTGTTGAGAAGATGTTCCCAGGAACAAAAGTGGATAGTGTCAACACCATGAATCTGGATGGAAGAACAAAGAGAAAAGGTGCCACATCAGGCAAGACAGCAAAGACTAAAAAAGCAATCGTAAAACTTACAGCTGACAGTAAAGACATCGAAGTATTTACCGGACTGTAGAACGAAAGCGGTTTTGAAGAAACTAGCGCGCGGGACGCGCGGCTAAAGATCAAGAGATTAAGGTCAGGAGATTA
>JAVWRQ010000001.1:37362-101026 GCA_036634775.1 Clostridium sp. | reverse complement strand
AAACTAGCGCGCGGGACGCGCGGCTAAAGATCAAGAGATTAAGGTCAGGAGATTAAGGTCAAAAGATTAAGGGCAGCGCGTGAACGCGGCTTGAGGTCAGGAGATTAGGGTCAAAAGATTAAGGGCAGCGCGTGAACGCGGCTTGAGGTCAAAAGATTAAGATCAAGGGATTAAGATCAAGAGATTTAGCTCAACTATGCGGGAAGCCGCAGGGAACCTCAAAAATGCGAAAAGACATTTTTTCGGTCGCGGGCATTCGCCCTATTCGTTTGAATTATAAAATCTGCTTATGTGCAAGCACAACGCAGACTTTCTATTTCAATCGAACCCTGCTCAAAGCTTAACACGAAAATTTTAGAAACGCCAGGAGGCGTTGTGAAAGGAGTCATAGTCATGGGAATTAAAACATACAGCCCATATACACCTTCCAGAAGACATATGACCGGCTCTGATTTCTCGGAGATTACAAAAACAACTCCGGAGAAATCCTTGATGACATCTTTGGGAAACAAGAATGCCGGACGTAATAATCAGGGTAAGATTACAGTAAGACATCGCGGTGGCGGTGCCAAGAGAAAATATAGAATTATTGATTTCAAGAGAAACTCAAAGGACGGAATTCCTGCAACTGTATTGGGAATTGAATACGATCCGAACAGAACAGCTAATATCGCTTTGATCTGCTACGTAGACGGCGAGAAAGCTTATATCCTTGCTCCAGCCGGTTTAACCGTTGGCGCAACCATTATGAACGGCGCACAGGCAGAAGCAAAAGTTGGAAACTGCTTACCATTAGGATCTATTCCGGTTGGTACTCAGATTCACAATATTGAACTTTACCCGGGCAAGGGCGGACAGATGGTTCGTTCAGCAGGAAACTCTGCTCAGTTAATGGCTAAAGAAGGAAAGTACGCAACACTCAGATTACCTTCAGGTGAGATGAGAATGGTTCCGATCATCTGCCGTGCAACAATCGGCGTTGTAGGAAACGGCGATCACAACCTGATCAATATTGGTAAAGCCGGCAGAACACGTCACATGGGATTCAGACCTACCGTCCGCGGTTCTGTTATGAACCCGAATGACCATCCACACGGTGGTGGTGAAGGTAAGACCGGTATCGGTCGTCCAGGTCCATGTACACCATGGGGTAAACCTGCACTTGGTCTTAAGACAAGAAAGAAAAACAAACATTCTAACAAGTTGATCGTAAGAAGAAGAAACGGTAAACAGTAGTTCACAAGGAGGTAATTCAATGGCTCGTTCACTTAAAAAAGGACCATTTGCAGACGCTAGTCTTTTAAAGAAAGTTGATGCCATGAACGCAGCAGGCCAGAAACAGGTTATTAAGACCTGGTCTCGCCGTTCTACCATCTTCCCACAAATGGTTGGATGCACGATTGCAGTTCACGATGGCAGAAAACACGTTCCGGTTTATGTTACAGAAGATATGGTTGGACATAAACTCGGCGAATTCGTTGCCACAAGAACCTATAGAGGTCACGGAAAAGACGAGAAAAAAGCGGTTCGTAAGTAATCAAACGCGTTTGAAAGGAGGTTTCACCCAATGGCTAAAGGACATAGATCCCAAATTAAGAGAGAAAGAAATGCTAACAAAGATACCAGACCATCAGCTAAGCTGTCTTACGCCAGAGTATCTGTTCAGAAAGCATGTTTCGTATTAGACGCCATCAGAGGCAAAGACGTGCAGACTGCACTTGGTATTGTGACTTACAATCCCAGATATGCTTCTACTTTAGTAAAGAAATTATTGGAATCAGCTATGGCAAATGCTGAGAACAACAACCAGATGAATGTTGAGAACCTGTATGTAGCAGAGTGCTTCGCAGACAAGGGACCAACCATGAAGAGAGTTAAACCTAGAGCACAGGGTAGGGCATACAGGATCGAAAAGAGAATGAGCCATATCACGGTTGTTCTTGATGAAAGATAAAAGGAGGCAAATATGGGACAGAAAGTTAATCCACACGGCTTAAGAGTCGGTGTTATTAAAGACTGGGACTCAAAATGGTATGCTGAAGCAGATTTTGCTGACAATCTCGTAGAAGATCACAAAATCAGAATATATCTTAAAAAGAAATTATTCAGCGCAGGCATATCTAAAATCGAGATTGAGCGTGCATCTGATAGAGTGAAGATTACTATTTATACAGCTAAACCCGGCGTCGTAATCGGCAAGGGCGGTACAGAAATCGAAAGAACAAAAGCAGAAGTTCAGAAGTTAACAGACAAAAAAGTATTTGTTGACATCAAAGAAATCAAAAGACCGGATAGAGAAGCTCAGCTGGTAGCAGAGAATATTGCACAGCAGTTAGTTAACCGTGTATCTTTTAGACGTGCTATGAAGTCTGCTATGGGCAGAACGATGAAGTCCGGCGCAAAAGGTATCAAAACAGCGGTTGCCGGACGTCTTGGCGGTGCTGATATGGCTCGTACAGAGTTTTACAGCGAGGGAACAATCCCGCTTCAGACATTAAGAGCAGATATTGACTATGGTTTCGCTGAAGCAGATACAACTTACGGCAAAGTTGGCGTAAAAGTATGGATCTACAAAGGCGAAGTACTTCCTGTGAAAGGAAATAAGGAAGGGAGCGATAAATAATGTTAATGCCTAAGAGAGTAAAACGCCGTAAACAGTTCCGTGGCAGCATGGCTGGTAAGGCTTTAAGAGGTAATACCATCAGCAATGGTGAGTATGGCTTGATTTCAACAGAACCTTGTTGGATCAAATCCAATCAGATCGAAGCAGCCCGTGTTGCTATGACTCGTTATATTAAACGTGGTGGCCAGGTTTGGATCAAAATTTTCCCGGATAAACCGGTAACTGCAAAACCGGCCGAGACCCGTATGGGTTCCGGTAAAGGAGCTCTTGAATATTGGGTGGCTGTAGTTAAGCCGGGCCGTGTATTGTTTGAGATCGCGGGTGTACCAGAAGAGGCAGCTAAAGAAGCACTACGTCTTGCAATGCATAAACTTCCTTGCAAATGTAAAATTGCTTCTAAAGCAGATTTAGAAGGCGGTGACAACAGTGAAAATTAATAAGTATGTAGAAGATTTAAAAACAAAATCAGCTGCAGAATTAAATGAAGAATTAGTAGCTGCTAAAAAAGAACTTTTCAACTTGAGATTCCAGAACGCAACAAACCAGTTAGATAATACTAGCAGAATTAAAGATGTTCGTAAGAATATTGCAAGAATTCAGACTATTATTACAGAACAGGCTAACGCGTGATAGAAAGGAGAATATCTACCGTGGAAAGAAATCTTAGAAAAACACGTACTGGTAAGGTTGTAAGCAACAAGATGGAAAAGACAATTGTAGTTGCTATCGAAGACCATGTAAAACATCCTTTAATCGGTAAGATCGTTAAAAAGACATATAAATTAAAAGCACATGATGAGAAGAATGAATGTGCTATCGGCGATGTCGTAAAAGTAATGGAAACAAGACCTTTATCAAAAGATAAAAGATGGAGACTCGTTGAAATTATCGAAAGAGCAAAATAATTCTATTTCAGAAAGGAGTATTTGGCATGATTCAGCAGGAAACCAGATTGAAGGTTGCCGACAATACCGGTGCTAAAGAATTACTCTGTATCCGTGTAATGGGCGGATCTACGAGAAGATATGCATGTATTGGTGATGTAATTGTCGCTACCGTCAAAGAAGCAACACCAGGCGGTGTTGTAAAAAAAGGTGATGTAGTAAAAGCCGTTGTCGTACGTACTGTAAAAGGCGCACGTCGTAAGAATGGTTCTTATATTAAGTTCGATGAGAACGCAGCAGTTATCATCAAAGATGACAAGAACCCGAGGGGAACGCGTATCTTTGGGCCGGTAGCAAGAGAGTTAAGAGAAAAACAGTTCATGAAGATTGTTTCTCTGGCTCCAGAAGTACTGTAGGGAGGTGCCGACTGTGCATAAAATTAAAAAAGGTGACCTTGTAAAAGTCATTACAGGTAAAGACAAAGATAAGACAGGAAAAATTATTTCTGTAGATACAAAGAAAAATACAGTTCTTGTTGAGGGCTGCAATATGGTAACAAAGCATACCAAAGCAAGTGCTGCAAATCAGCAGGGCGGAATTGTTCATCAGGAAAGTTCTGTAGATATTTCCAATGTAATGCTCGTTGTTGATGGAAAAGCAACAAGAGTTGGCATGGAAGTAAGAGATGGCAAAAAAGTTCGTGTTGCAAAAGCAACCGGTAAAGTAATCGACTAACAGAGAGAGGAGGAACATTTAAGTTGACCAGATTAAGAGAAATATATCAAAGCGAAATCGTAGACGCAATGGTTAAAAAATTCGGATATAAGAACGTTATGGAAGTGCCGAAGTTAGACAAGATTGTTGTCAACATGGGCGTTGGTGAAGCAAAAGAAAATGCTAAAGTTCTGGACTCTGCTGTAAGAGATATGGAAATCATTACCGGACAGAAGGCAGTTTTAACAAAAGCCAAGAAATCAGTTGCTAACTTCAAATTGAGAGAAGGTATGGCAATCGGATGTAAGGTTACTCTCCGCGGTGCAAAGATGTATGAATTCGCGGATCGTTTAATCAACCTTTCATTACCACGAGTTCGTGACTTTAGAGGTGTAAATCCTAACGCATTCGACGGTAGAGGAAATTATGCTCTTGGTATCAAAGAACAGCTGATTTTCCCGGAAGTAGAATATGATAAAGTTGACAAAGTAAGAGGTATGGATATCATCTTCGTTACTACTGCCAAAACAGATGAAGAAGCTCGTGAACTTTTGACATTATTCAATATGCCGTTTGCAAAATAATTAGGAGGATTTATCCATGGCTAAAACGTCAATGAAGATTAAACAGCAGCGTCCAGCAAAATTCTCCACAAGAGAATACAGCCGTTGCAGAATTTGTGGTCGTCCACATTCAGTTTTAAGAAAATACGGAATTTGCAGAATTTGCTTCCGTGAATTAGCATATAAAGGTGAGATTCCGGGTGTAAGAAAAGCCAGCTGGTAATTGAAAAGATAAGGAGGCAATCACAAAATGACAATGAGCGATCCAATTGCAGATATGCTTACAAGAATTCGTAATGCAAATACTGCTAAACATGATTCGGTAGATGTTCCATTTTCCAAAATGAAATTAGCAATCGCTGAGATTCTTTTAAACGAAGGCTATATCAAAAAATTTGACATCGTAGAAGATGGTAGCTTTAGAACCATTCGTATGGAGTTAAAATACGGAAAAGATAAAAACGAAAAGATTATTTCCGGTCTTAAGAGAATTTCCAAACCGGGTCTTCGCGTATATGCAAATAAAGAAGACATGCCGAAAGTTCTCGGCGGTTTAGGAGTTGCTATTATTTCCACGAACCAGGGAGTAATTACAGATAAAGAAGCAAGAAAAGCCAATGTAGGCGGCGAAGTCCTGGCATTTATCTGGTAAAATGTATCAACTGAAAACGGAGAAACCTCAGCTGTTTTTCCGAAAATCTAAGTAGGAGGTAAAAGGCATGTCACGTATCGGAAGAATGCCAATCGCAATTCCGGCAGGAGTAACTGTTACCATTGCGGAAAACAATTTAGTGACTGTAACAGGTCCTAAAGGGACTCTTGAAAGAGAGTTACCGGCAGAAATGATTATTAAAGAAGAGGACGGTCATATCGTTGTTACAAGACCGAACGATTTAAAGAAGATGAAATCCCTGCATGGTCTGACCAGAACATTGGTTAGCAACATGGTTCAAGGTGTAACTACAGGATTTGAAAAAATTCTGGAAGTGAACGGTGTTGGTTACAAAGCAGCAAAACAGGGCAAGAAATTAGTTTTGAGCCTTGGATATTCCCATCCGGTAGAGATGGAAGATCCGGACGGTATTGAAACCGTTTTAGAGGGACAGAATAAAATTACAGTTAAAGGTATCAACAAAGAAAAAGTTGGTCAATACGCTGCTGAAATCAGAGATAAGAGAAGACCTGAACCATACAAGGGCAAAGGTATTAAGTATGCAGATGAAGTGATCAGACGCAAAGTCGGTAAGACTGGTAAGAAATAATTAAGGAGTGTGTGAAGATGGTTAGCAAACAATCAAGAAGCGAAGTTCGCGAAAAAAAACACCTTAGATTACGTAATCGTTTTTCTGGCACATCAGAGAGACCCCGTTTGGCAGTGTTTAGAAGTAATAATCATATGTATGCTCAGATTATTGACGATACAGTTGGCAAGACTTTAGTTGCTGCTTCAACAGCAGAAAAAGAAGTAAGTGCAGAACTCACTAAGACAAATAATGTCGAGGCTGCTGCTTGCGTAGGTACTGTAATCGCCAAAAGAGCATTGGAAAAAGGTATTAAAGAAGTTGTTTTTGATAGAGGCGGCTTTATATATCAAGGTAAAGTTCAGGCATTAGCAGATGCAGCCCGTGCGGCTGGTCTGGAATTCTAGTAGGAAGGAGAACATACACATGAAACGTACAATCATTGATGCCAGCCAGTTCGAGTTAGAAGACAAGGTAGTGGCAATCAAACGTGTATCAAAAACTGTTAAAGGCGGACGAAGCATGAAATTTTCCGCATTAGTAGTTGTTGGTGACAAAAACGGACACGTGGGTGCAGGTATGGGTAAAGCCGCTGAAGTTCCGGAAGCAATCCGCAAAGGAAAAGAGGCTGCTGCTAAAAACCTTGTAACGATCCCATTTGATGAAAATAATAGTATTCCACATGATTTCCTCGGAAAATTCGGAAGTGCTAATGTGCTTCTTAAGAAGGCTCCGGATGGTACCGGCGTTATTGCTGGTGGTCCGGCCCGTTCCGTTCTGGAACTTGCAGGATACAAAAATATCCGTACAAAATCCTTAGGTTCTAACAACAAAACAAATGTTGTTTTAGCTACTATTGCAGGATTATGTGAGTTAAGAACTCCTGAGCAGGTTGCAAAACTCCGCGGTAAATCGGTAGACGAGATTCTGAACTAATAGGAGGATGTTAAGATGGCAGAGAAATTAAAAATCACATTGGTAAAATCCACTATCGGTGCTGTTCCAAAGCAGAAAGCAACTGTTCTTGCATTAGGTCTTAAAAAACTCAATAAAACAGTTGAAATGCCGGATAACAACGCAGTAAGAGGTATGATTCAGTGTGTAAGACACTTAGTAAAAGTAGAAGAAATTTAAGATTTAAGTAAAGGAGGTGCAGTCATGGATTTATCTAATTTACAGCCTGCTGTAGGTTCAAAACACAGTGACAGCTTCAGAAGAGGCCGTGGACACGCTTCAGGTAATGGCAAGACTGCCGGTAAAGGGCACAAAGGACAGAAAGCTCGTTCAGGCGCTCCGAGACTGGGATTTGAAGGCGGTCAGATGCCTTTATACAGACGTATTCCTAAAAGAGGTTTTACAAATAGAAACTCTAAGACAATTATCGGTATTAACGTAAACGCTTTAGAGCAATTCGAAAATGATACAATTGTTACAGTTGAAACATTAATTGAAGCAGGTATCGTTAATAACCCACGTGATGGTGTTAAAATTCTTGGTAATGGCGAGTTGACCAAGAAACTTACAGTGAAAGTGGATGCTATAAGTGAGGGCGCAAAAGCCAAAATTGAAGCTGTTGGTGGAACCTGTGAGGTGATCTAATATGTTAAAAACACTCCAGAAGGCGTTTAAGATAAAGGAAGTCAGAAAGAAACTTCTGTATACTTTTTTTATGCTGATTGTGATTCGTATAGGTTCACAGTTACCGATTCCGGGAGTTAAGACAACCTTTTTTGCGGAATTATTCGCAAAACAGTCCAGTGATGCATTTGGATTTTTCAATACGATTACCGGCGGTTCGTTTACGAACATGTCAGTATTCGCATTGAGCATCACCCCATACATTACATCCTCCATCATCATGCAGCTTCTTACGATTGCTATTCCAAAACTGGAAGAGATGCAGCGTGAAGGCGAAGACGGAAGAAAAAAGATTGCGGAATACACCCGTTATCTTACAGTCGGTCTTGCATTGATGCAGTCGATTGCGATGTCAGTAGGATTTGGTGGCAAAGGTCTTTTAATCAATTTCAACGCAGTGAATGTTATTGTAGCCATCGCAACGATGACGGCAGGTAGTGCAATGCTCATGTGGATTGGTGAGAGAATCACGGAAAATGGTGTTGGAAACGGTATTTCTATCGTTCTTTTATTCAACATTATTTCCTCTCTTCCCAGCGATATGATTACGTTATACGAGAGATTCCTTACAGGAAAATCAGTACCGGTCGCAACCGTCGCGTTGATTATTATTGCAGCAATTATTATAGCTATGGTAGTCTTTGTTATTGTTTTACAGGATGCAGAGAGAAGAATCCCGGTTCAATATTCTAAGAAGGTTCAGGGACGGAAGATGGTAGGCGGTCAGTCTACTAATATTCCTTTAAAAGTAAATACAGCCGGTGTTATCCCGGTTATCTTTGCCTCTTCCCTGATGTCTTTCCCGGTGGTAATAGCAGAGTTCTTCCAGGTTGACTATACGACGATTGGCGGAAAAATCCTTCGTGCTTTGAACTCCGGTTCATGGTTTCATACGGAATATCCGGTTTACACAATCGGTATGGTTCTTTACGTCGCGTTGATTGTAATTTTCGCATATTTTTATACGTCAATTACATTTAATCCCTTAGAAGTTGCGAATAATATGAAGAAATCGGGTGGTTTTATTCCGGGAATCAGACCGGGCCGTCCAACTTCCGATTATTTAAACAACATTTTAAACTATATTGTATTGATTGGTGCCTGTGGTCTGATCATTGTATGTATTATTCCAATTATAGTGTCCGGTCTGTTTTCAGTCAGTCATTTATCATTTGGAGGAACATCTTTAATCATCATCGTTGGTGTCGTTCTTGAGACACTGAAAGCGATAGAGGCTCAGATGCTGGTTCGTAATTATAAGGGTTTTTTAAACGATTAATTTAAATTCGCTTTCTAAGCAGGAACTTTTATGAACGACGGGTTTCCGGGTTTGTGAAGGATTCTGCATAGAGGCGATTCTGTTGTATTTGCGGCATGTTAATTTTAACATTTTATGGGAGGTAAACCTATGAAGATTATTATGTTAGGAGCACCGGGAGCCGGAAAAGGAACACAAGCAAAGAAAATCGCAGAAAAATATCAAATTCCACATATCTCCACAGGTGACATTTTCAGAGCGAATATCAAAAAAGGAACCGAACTGGGCATGAAAGCAAAAGAGTTCATGGATCAGGGATTGTTAGTTCCGGATGAAGTAACGATAGGTATGCTTTTGGATCGTATTCATATGGCTGATTGTGAAAATGGATATGTATTGGATGGTTTTCCGAGAACGATTCCGCAGGCTGAGAGTCTTACCAAAGCTCTTAGTGAAATCGGTGAGAAGATAGACTATGCAATTGATGTGGATGTTCCCGATGAAAACATCATAAACAGAATGTCCGGACGGCGTGCATGTCTTACCTGTGGAGCAACTTACCATATGTTGTTCGCACCACCGAAAAAAGCAGGTATTTGCGATGTTTGCGGTTCAACACTCGTCCTGAGAGATGATGATAAACCTGAAACTGTTCAGAAACGTCTGTCCGTTTATCACGAGCAGACACAACCGCTGATTGCTTATTATAAGAAAGCGGGCGTGTTAGTTTCCGTAGACGGGACACAGGCAATGGATGCAGTTTTCCAAAGTATCCTTGATACTTTAGGAGTATGAAATTATGGCAGTAACGATTAAATCTTCCAAAGAAATCGAACGTATGAGAGAAGCCGGAAGAATCCTCGCTAAGACACATGAGGAACTCGAAAAAATCTTAAAACCGGGCATATCCACTTGGGATATTGACCGGATAGGAGAAGAAATCATCAGAAGCTATGACTGTATTCCCTCTTTTAAGAATTACAACGGTTATCCCGCATCGATTTGCGTATCGGTCAATGATGAAGTGGTGCATGGAATTCCCAATAAGCAGCATTTTATTCAAGAGGGTGATATCGTAAGTCTGGATGCAGGCGTCATTTATAAAGGCTATCATTCTGATGCGGCCAGAACCCATGGGGTTGGAATCATAAGTGACGAGGCAAAAAAACTCATCGAGGTGACAAAACAAAGTTTCTTTGAAGGAATTAAATTTGCTAGACCTGGTAATCATCTGAATGACATTTCTTCAGCGGTCCAAAGATATGCAGAAGGTTTTGGTTATGGCGTGGTCAGAGATTTAGTGGGCCACGGAATTGGCACTCATCTTCATGAGGATCCCGAAGTTCCGAACTTTGCGAGACACAGAAAAGGAATTCGTTTACAGGCGGGGATGACTCTGGCTGTAGAACCAATGATCAATGCAGGAAGCTATGATGTGGTCTGGCTGGATGACGACTGGACAGTAGTAACAGAGGATGGTTCACTGTCAGCTCATTATGAAAATACCATTCTCATTACCGAGGATGGACCGGAGATTTTATCATGTATACTCTGATTCAAGGTGGTAAGATGGCAGAATACGAAATTGGCAGTCTGGTACGGTCTGATGCCGGCCATGACAAAGACAGTTTTTTTATCATAATAAAAGAAGATGCGGATTATGTTTACCTGGCAGATGGAAAAACCAGACGCCTTGGAAAACTAAAACGCAAACGAAAGAAACATGTGCAGAGTATTCACGACAAAGATGAAAATCTGCAAAAGAAGCTGATGAGCGGCGAATCTGTTACAGATGAAGAGATCAAATACTTCATCAAATGCTGGAAAGAAAAAAACCAGGGAGGTAAAACTTATGTCTAAAGCAGATGTAATTGAAATTGAGGGAGTCGTAGTTGAAAAATTGCCAAATGCGATGTTCCAGGTACAACTTGAGAATAAACACATTGTATTGGCAACTCTTAGCGGAAAACTCCGTATGAATTATATTCGTATCCTAGTAGGTGATAAAGTTACACTTGAGATGTCACCTTACGATTTATCCAAGGCCAGAATTATCTGGAGAGATAAATAATTATAAAAACAAGATGCACTTGCATTATAATGAAATAAGTGTTATAATGCTCTAGCGTATTTGTATGTCCACAGAAAGGAGAATTACTGTGAAGGTTAGATCATCGGTTAAACCAATTTGCGAAAAATGCCAAGTTATTAAAAGAAAAGGCTGTGTCAGAGTAATCTGTGAGAATCCAAAACACAAACAAAGACAGGGCTGATATATAAGTTTTGTCTGCCCAATTTTTCGCGCAGCTTTCTGTATGAGCCACCAGGATAGGTTGTTCATATAGTTTAAGCATAATACATCATTTTAACGAAGCAAAAATAACTAATGGAGGTGTACTACACACATGGCTCGTATTTCAGGTGTTGATTTACCAAGAGAAAAACGTGTCGAGATCGGTTTAACTTATATCTACGGTATTGGTAGAACAAGTTCCAACCGTATTCTTGCCCAGGCTAAAGTTAGTCCAGACACTCGTGTCAAAGACTTAACAGATGACGAAGTAAAGGAAATTGCAGCTGCTATCGCTGACAGTCAGACTGTTGAAGGTGATTTACGAAGAGAAATCGCTATGAACATCAAGAGACTTCAGGAGATTGGATGCTACAGAGGAATCCGTCATAGAAAAAGCCTTCCATGTCGCGGTCAGAAGACTAAGACAAATGCAAGAACATGTAAGGGTCCGAGAAAGACAGTAGCAAACAAGAAGAAATAATTCTTGAAGCAAAAGTAAATGAGGAATCAGGTTAGAGAAGTAACAGGGTTCAATTTTAAAGAAAGTAGGTTAGTTTAAAATGGCTAAGAAAATGTCAACTACTAAAAAAGTGACAAAAAAGCGTGTAAAGAAAAACGTTGAACGCGGTCAGGCGCACATTCAGTCTTCTTTTAACAACACGATAGTTACCTTAACAGATACACAGGGTAACGCATTATCATGGGCGAGTGCAGGCGGTCTGGGCTTCAGAGGTTCAAGGAAATCTACTCCATATGCAGCTCAGATGGCTGCAGAAACTGCAACAAAGGCAGCTCTCATCCATGGCTTGAAATCAGTAGACGTTATGGTAAAGGGTCCGGGATCAGGTCGTGAGGCAGCAATCCGTGCCCTTCAGGCATGCGGTCTCGAGGTAACCAGTATTAAGGATGTAACTCCGGTTCCACATAACGGATGTCGTCCACCAAAACGTAGAAGAGTCTAATTTAGGAGGTGTGTTAAAGTGGCAGTAAATAGAGTTCCTGTTCTTAAAAGATGTAGATCTCTGGGCCTGGATCCAGTTTATTTGGGAATCGACAAAAAATCCAGAAGAGAATTAAAAAGAGGCAATAAAAAGATGAGTGAGTACGGACTGCAGTTAAGAGAAAAGCAGAAAGCAAAATTCATCTACGGTGTGTTAGAGAAACCTTTTAGAAATTACTATGCAAAAGCATCCAGAATGAATGGCCAGGTTGGTAGCAACCTGATGATCCTTCTGGAATGCAGACTTGATAATGTATTATTCAGAATGGGATTTGGCCGTACAAGAAAAGAAACAAGACAGATCGTAGATCACAAGCATGTACTGGTAAACGGCAAACGTGTAAACATTCCGTCTTACTTAGTTAGAGTTGGCGATGTAATCGAGATCAGAGAGAAATACAAAACTTCACAGCGATATAAAGATATAAATGAGGTTACAGGTGGAAGAATGGTACCGGCATGGTTAGAGGTAGATGCTGAAAACTTAAAAGGTACAATTAAGACCTTGCCTACAAGAGAAGAGATTGATGTTCCTGTAAACGAAATGCTTATCGTCGAGTTGTACTCCAAATAATCGGAGTGTGACAGACCCTCAATAAAAGATCCCAAAAGGAGGGGCTATAGTGTTCGATTTTGAGAAACCAAAAATTGAAATTGCTGAGATTTCAGAAGACAAAAGATATGGCAAATTTGTAGTGGAACCACTCGAAAGAGGTTATGGTACTACTTTAGGGAATTCCCTGAGAAGAATTATGCTTTCTTCTTTGCCTGGCGCAGCAGTAAGTCAAGTGAAAATCGATGGCGTTTTGCATGAGTTCAGTTCCATCCCCGGAGTTAAGGAGGATGTAACTGAGATTATCATGAACATCAAGAGTTTAGCAATTCAAAATTCCAGTGAAACGAATGAGCCAAAAACAGCTTATATAGAGTTTGAGGGTGAAGGCGTTGTAACAGCCGCTGATATCCAGGCTGATTCTGACATTGAGATTTTAAATCCTGAACAGATTATCGCTACACTTAGTGGCGGCACAGATAGCAAGTTCTATATGGAACTGACTATTACAAAGGGTCGTGGCTATGTGAGTGCAGATAAGAATAAGAACGATGAACTTCCAATCGGAATGATATCAATCGATTCGATCTATACTCCGGTAGAGCGTGTAAATATGTCTGTTGAAAACACCCGTGTAGGTCAAGTTACCGATTACGATAAACTGACTTTGGACGTTTTCACCGATGGAACGCTTGCTCCCGATGAAGCAGTCAGTCTGGCAGCCAAAGTTTTAAGCGAGCATTTAAGCCTTTTTATCGACCTTTCAGAGAATGCCAGAACCGCTGAGGTCATGGTAGAAAAAGAAGACGATGAAAAAGAAAAAGTGCTTGAGATGAACATTGATGAACTGGAATTATCCGTACGTTCATACAACTGTTTAAAGAGAGCCGGTATCAATACAGTAGAAGAACTGTGTAACAGAACTTCAGAGGATATGATGAAAGTCAGAAACCTCGGACGTAAGTCACTGGAAGAGGTACTTGCCAAGTTAAAAGAGTTGGGCTTACAGCTCAACCCGACAGAAGATAATTAATACATTTGCGTGACGGATCAGTCGCGATAATTAACCCGAGAATGGATTAACAGCATCCGGCCGGTAAGCCCAAAGAGCACGACCGGATGTTCCACAGATGGAGGATTTTGAAATGGCAGGATATAGAAAGCTGGGAAAGAATTCCAGCCAGAGAAAAGCATTACTGAGAAACCAGGTTACCAACCTTTTATACAATGGCAAGATCGTTACAACTGAAGCGAGAGCCAAAGAAGTAAAGAAAATTGCTGAAGGTCTGATTGCTATGGCAGTAAGAGAAAAAGACAATTTTGAGATCGTTAAAGTTACTGCTAAAGTTGCCCGTAAGGACAAAGACGGCAAGAGAGTCAAAGAAGTTGTCGACGGAAAGAAAGTAACTGTTTATGATGAAGTAGAGAAAGAAATCAGAAAAGATAACCCATCCAGACTTCATGCAAGAAGACAGATGTTAAAGGTTCTCTACGACATAACAGAAGTTCCGACTGCAAAAGCAGGAAGAAAGAAAAACACAAAATCCGTAGATATGCCTGCAAAGCTCTTTGACGAGATCGCTCCTAAGTATGTAAACCGTAATGGTGGATATACGAGAATCGTAAAGATTGGTCTTCGTAAAGGTGATGCAGCTATGGAAGTTTTATTAGAGCTTGTATAATAAATACTGACATATCATAAGAGGATGTTCCGGAAAGTCGCTGACTGGAAGGCGCATCCTCTTTATTGTATTTATGGGAGGAAAAACAATGATTGAATTAGATGAGCGTGGACACCAGTGTCCACTACCGGTTGTAGCAGCTAAGAAAGCTCTAGAACGGGCGGACGCGAATGAACAGGTTTCGGTCAGAGTTGACAATGAAATCGCAGTACAGAATCTGATGAAATTAGGGAAACATATGAATCTCACCGGCAATTCAGAAAAACAAGGGGAAGATAATTATGTTGTGAACTTTGTGACGGGTGATGTCTCACGATCAAGTAATACAAAGAACCCGGAGGAAACCGCCCTGCCTAGTGGGGGAAAACGTAATTTAGTAGTGGTGATTGCATCGGATCAGATGGGAGAACCAGAGGAAGAACTTGGGAAGATTCTCATGAAAGGTTTTATCTTTGCTTTAGCACAGCAGGATATCCTGCCAAAAACTATTTTATTCTATAACAGCGGAGCCAGACTTACCACAGCGGGAAGCGAATCTCTGGAAGATTTAAAGAATCTGGAGGCCGAAGGGGTAGAAATCATGACCTGCGGTACCTGTCTTAAATATCTGGGAATAGAAAAAGAACTTCAGGTCGGTACGGTATCCAACATGTATGATATAGCAGAAAAGATGGTAGACGCAGATTTGATCGTCCGCCCATAATCAAAAAATCGTCAGAAAAAGACAAAGGCCTCATGCCCTTGTCTTTTTCTGCTTTTAAGAGTTTGCAAAGCAGCCCCTTTATCCAAATTCCACATGCAGTGGATATTCGTCATATTCTGCAACATATCCGACGATTCGTGCTACCGGTATTACTTCATTCAGCTGATTGATCAGTACTTGTCCCTCTTCTTTGGATACAGAATATAAGAGACCGCCTGAGGTCTGTGGATCAAATAGAAGGTCTGAGACGTCATCTGGAAGCCGGGGATCCAACTGCACTAAATCGTCTAGGTAGGTTCTGTTCTTATAAGCATTGGCCGGTACAAACCCCATCGAGGCATACTCTATGGCACCATCTAAGGCCGGGACGGATGTGGCGTTGATGTGGATGCTGTATCCACTGCCCTGAGCCATCTCAAACGCGTGACCGAGGAAACCAAAACCGGTAATATCGGTACAGGCGTGAACCTGAGGGTTACCATTCATGATTTCTGCTGCGTACTTGTTAAGTGTCGCCATAGAAGAAATCAGCTCCCGATGCTGTGAAGGGGATAAAAGTCCGGCTTTATCGGCAGTGGAGAGAATGCCGGTTCCCAGTGCTTTTGTGAGAATCAGGACATCGCCCACCTGTACGGAATTGTTGCGCAGAATATGATCCGGATGTACAAAACCGGATACACAGAGACCATATTTGGGAATGGGATCCTTAATGGTATGCCCACCTACAATAATGGCGTTCGCTTCTTTTACTTTTTCGTAACCGCCCTGTAAAATCGCGTGAACGGTGTCGGTAGGAAGATCTTCCGGAAAACAGAATATATTCATCGCTAATTTAGGCAGACCGCCCATGGCATATACATCGCTGAGCGAATTTGCAGCGGCTATCTGACCGTATTCATAGGGATCGTCAACAATCGGCGGGAATATATCAACCGTTTGGATGAGTGCCAGCTCATCGCTGATTCGGTAAACAGCGGCATCGTCACTGGTGTCAAATCCAACAATGAGGTCAGGATCGGAAAATTTCGGTAAATGGCACAAAACTTGTGCTAAGGCATCAGGGCCTATTTTGGCCGCTCAGCCACCTTGTTTGGTCATAGAAGTTAATTTAATATCGGACACGAAGAACCTCCTTGTATTTTTTATGCAATAAAACTGCAGTGCCTCTGTAAGACTGTATTTCATTTTACCCGAAAAGAAAATAACTGTAAAGTAAAATAGCAAAATCATATGACTTTTGTAAGGTTTTGTGTTATGATAGGTGCGTAGATTATACTGTGCCTAAAATGAAAAGAAAGTGGGAAAAAGGGGATGTATATAATTGTAACTAACAACAATCTGTGTTATAATAAATATCGCGATAACATTACAGTCGATTATTTGGAAAATAGCACATATTTAGAGGTTTTGACAAAAGTAAGAGATTATATTCACAAAGGATATTGTCTGGAGACCCACCCCATGGCAGGAAGTCTTAAACCAAATCAGATTCCATACAAATCAGTTATTATTTCTGATCGAAAAGCAGAACAGGAAGAACTTTTTGAATTCACCATGATTATCGAGAATGGCATTACACTTTGCAAAGCATTTATGAAGGACAAGCCAACACCGGATTGGAATGAAGCACTATGTGAAGATTTTCGAATTGTGGACTTATCTTTGATCGAAAGTGTGGCCGATCAGCTGAAGGCGTAAAGCGAATCAGATGTCGGTGAGTCAAAGCCAACTCGTGTCATTTATGACAATTTATTGACATATGACAAACATTAAAGAAAGTGTTTTGACAATATAGTTTCACCGATTAAGCATAGATAAAAACCACCGGTATATAATAGAAGATTCGGTGGCTGACAATAGATAAAACGATAAGATACAGGGGATTTCAGCAACCGGACATTGAATTTTTTAAAAATGCAAGTTTTTCTTTGAGAATGCATTTTTTGGCACAATATTTGCTCTATAAAAGATAGAGGAGAAGAATGATATCTTCTTCGACAAAACATGTAGGAATGAACAGGAAAGAAAAGGAGGATCAGCAGGATGAAACTCGAATTGGGAATTATTCCGATTACCGATATTCAGTTTGGAAAAGAATCCAAAGTGGAAGGCGGAATAATTTATGTAAATGCAGAAGAGCTGAAAGCGCTTTTGATGGAAGATGAGATTTTGAAGTCCGTGAAGTTGGAGATTGCACGTCCCGGTGAAAGTATTAGAATTATGCCGGTAAAGGATGTAATCGAGCCACGTGTAAAAGTAAGCGGAGAGGGAGCTATGTTCCCGGGAATCATTTCTAAGGTAGCTGCTGTAGGAAGCGGAAGAACAAACGTACTTCGTGGATCGGCTATCGTCACAACCGGTAAGATTGTAGGATTTCAGGAAGGTATTATCGATATGTGCGGCACAGGTGCCGAATATACGCCATTTTCCAAACTGAACAATCTGGTTGTTGTATGTGAACCAATTGATGGCATTGAGAAACATGTTCATGAAAAAGCGGTTCGTATGGCAGGACTTAAAACTGCTGATTATATAGGTAAACTGGCAGCCGGAATCGAAGCAGAAGAGATAGAGACTTATGAAACTGTTTCTGTAAAAGAAGGTCTGAAAAGATGGCCTGAGCTTCCACGCGTTGCTTATGTATTGATGCTTCAGAGTCAGGGACTTATGCATGATACTTATGTATATGGTGTAGATATGAAACAGTCCCTCACAACGATTATTAACCCGACAGAGACGATGGATGGTGCGATTTTAAGCGGAAACTGTGTATCTGCTTGTGATAAGAATACAACCTACCATCATTTAAATAACCCGGTTATCCGCGATTTATTTGCACAGCACGGAAAAACCCTTAACTTTACAGGCGTTATTATCACAAACGAGAATGTATATCTGGCTGATAAGATGCGTTCTTCCGACTGGACCGCGAAACTTTGCGAGTGGCTGGGTCTGGATGGCGCGATTGTTTCACAGGAAGGTTTCGGAAACCCGGATACCGATCTGATTATGAACTGTAAGAAGATCGAAGCCAAGGGAATCAAGACCGTAATCATCACGGATGAATATGCAGGCCGTGATGGAGCATCCCAATCTCTGGCCGATGCCGATGTAGCAGCTGATGCAGTTGTGACCGGTGGAAATGCCAACATGTTAATTACACTGGAACCTAAGGACAAAGTAATTGGATATCCGGAAGTAGCCGATATCATTGCAGGCGGTTTTGATGGCAGTCTGCAGAAAGACGGTACGATTGTCGCAGAACTTCAGGTAATTACAGGAGCAACAAACGAGATGGGCTTTAACAAATTAAGTGCCAGATAGGAGGAAGATATGTCAAAGATCAGATATGTCCATTATATCAATCAGTTTTTTGCTAATATCGGTGGCGAAGAAAAAGCCGATTATCAGCCGGAACTGAGAAAAGGGGTTGTAGGCCCCGGATTAGCTTTTTCTCAGGCATTTGGAGATGAAGCAGAGATTACAGCCACTGTTATTTGTGGAGATTCTTATTTTAACGAAAACCTGGACACGGCTCTGGCTACTGTTCTGGATATGATAAAAAGCGAGAACCCGGATGCAGTTATCTGTGGTCCGGCATTTAATGCAGGTCGTTACGGCGTAGCTTGCGGTACTGTGGCAGCAGCTGTGAAAGAGCAGTTGGGTCTTCCTGTCCTCACTGGTATGTACAAGGAAAATCCCGGTGTTGATATGTTCAGCAAGAAAGTTTATATGTGCGAAACCAAGAACAGCGCAGCCGGTATGAAAGCAGCCGTTAAAGTGATGGCACCGCTGGCACTGAAACTGGCAAAAGGCGAGAAAATCGGTTCTTCCAAAGAAGAAGGATATCTGCCAAACGGGATCCGCGTCAACTTCTTTGATGACAAACGTGGTTCAGAGCGTGCGGTAGACATGCTTGTTCAGAAATTAAATGGCAAAGAATATACAACAGAGTATCCGATGCCAAGCTTTGACCGTGTAGCTCCGGCTCCGGCCATTACTGATATGGCTCATGCCAAGATCGCATTGGTAACTTCCGGCGGCATCGTTCCAAAGGGAAATCCGGATCATATCGAATCTTCCAGTGCTTCTAAGTACGGACAGTATGATATCGAAGGTGTGATGGATCTGACAGAAGCAACTTATGAGACAGCTCACGGTGGATATGACCCTGTATATGCTAACCAGGATGCAGACCGTGTATTGCCGGTCGACATTGTAGAAGAATTCATTAAGGAAGGGAAAATAGGAAGCCTTCACAAATATTTCTATACCACAGTAGGTAACGGAACATCCGTAGCCAATGCGAAGAAATATGCGAAGGAAATCGGACAGAAACTGATCGATGATCATGTAGACGCCGTGATCCTAACCTCCACCTGAGGGACCTGCACACGTTGCGGCGCAACGATGGTTAAAGGTATTGAGGCTTATGGTATCCCTGTAGTACACATTGCAACTGTAGTTCCGATTTCTCTGACCGTAGGTGCAAACCGTATTGTTCCGGCTATTGCGATTCCGCATCCGCTGGGTAATCCGGCTCTGACTATGGAAGAAGAGAAAAAGATCAGAAGAAAGATTGTAGGGGAAGCATTAATTGCTTTAGAAACTCCGGTAGATAAACAAACTGTATTTGAGTGGAAATAATCTTACGGAGAATAAATACCCAAATATAAGGAGAGATAGTGATGGATAAGATTTATGATGTCATTATCCTGGGTGCTGGGCCCGGCGGACTTGCCGCCGGTCTCTACTCAGGACGGTACCGCCTGTCAACTTTGATTATTGAAAGAGGAAAAGACGGCGGACAAATCGCAATTACGGATAATATTGAGAATTACCCGGGACAGATCGTAGAAGGAGAAAGTGGTCCTTCTCTGATCGAAAGAATGACAAAACAGGCAGAGAAATTCGGTGCAGACCGTGCCTGTGACACAATTGATAAAGTTGAACTGGACGGTCCGGTCAAGATGCTGTATGGTAAGAAAGATACATACCGTTGTAAGACTTTAATCATTGCTACCGGTGCATTCCCAAGACCAATTGGCTGTAAACGTGAAGGCGAATTTATTGGCAAAGGTGTATCCTTCTGTGCTACCTGTGACGCTAACTTCTTTGAAGATATGGAAGTATATGTAGTAGGCGGCGGCGACTCAGCAGTAGAAGAAGCGATGTATCTGACCAAATTCGCAAGAAAAGTAACGATTATTCACCGTCGTGATGAACTTCGTGCAGCGAAGTCGATTCAGGAGAAAGCATTTAAGAATCCTAAGATGGCCTTTATGTGGGACAGCGTAGTAGAAGAACTTCATGGTGACGGAATTCTGGATGGTATGACCGTTAAGAATGTAAAAACCGGAGAATTGACCCGTGTAGATGCAGATCCGGATGACGGAATGTTCGGCGTCTTTGGATTTATCGGTAATAATCCAAGAAGTGAACTTTTCGAAGGGATAATAGATATGGATCATGGCTATATTAAGACAGATGATAACATGCATACCAATATTCCCGGTGTATTTGCTGCCGGTGATATACGCGTGAAGAGTCTTCGTCAGGTCGTGACAGCAGCAGCAGATGGAGCAATTGCAGCTATGCAGGCTGAGAAATATATTGCAGATTCCGAATAAGTATATTATGATATAAGAAAAGGAGGTAATTCCAATGGTTGATTTGACAAAGGAAAATTTCGAAGAGGAAGTATTAAAAGCAGAGGGTGCAGTATTAGTAGATTTTTACGGTGACGGCTGTGTACCTTGTCAGGCACTGATGCCTCATGTACATGCTATGGAAGGTACTTATGGCAAGGACATTAAATTCACTTCTTTAAATACTACAAAAGCTCGTCGTTTAGCAATTGGGCAGAAAATTCTTGGCCTTCCAGTTATCGCGATTTATAAAGGCGGAGAGAAGATTGCAGAGTGCATTAAAGATGATGCAACACCTGAAAACATCGAGGCAATGATTAAAGCACATATCTAAGTACAGTTTTATGTTAACAATCACTGAATAAGTGTTTGTAATAAAAAAAATAAGGAGGAAAATGATTTATGGCAATACTAGAAGGCAAAAAAGCTATTATTATCGGAGACCGTGACGGAATTCCGGGACCAGCCATAGAAGAATGCGTAAAAACAGCAGGCGCTGATGTAGTATATTCATCTACAGAATGCTTTGTCTGAACGTCCGCAGGTGCTATGGATTTAGAAAATCAGAAGAGAGTGAAAGATTTCGCAGAACAATACAGTCCTGAGAACATCGTAGTAATTCTCGGCGCAGCAGAGGGTGAGGCAGCAGGTTTAGCTGCTGAGACCGTAACTGCAGGCGATCCGACTTTCGCAGGTCCTTTAGCAGGAGTCCAGTTGGGACTAAGTGTATACCATATTTGTGAAGACGAAATTAAAGCAGAAGTAGATGCCGGTGTTTACGACGAGCAAATCAGTATGATGGAGATGGTTTTGGATGTTGATGACATTGCAAAAGAAATGTCTTCCATCAGAGATGAATACTGTAAATACCTGTAGTAATTAAGGCGGGGTTGCTGCAGCGGCGTTTGATACGTTTGTTGTAGTAACCCTTTTTTTGAAAAATTGACGAGGTGAAGAGATGGGTGGGTATCCGGTATTAAAAGGGGCCAGTTATGTATTGGCGATTACTCCCGATATGGTTCTCCATAATGGGACAACACAGACAACAGAAAGAATTGTTAATCCTGATTCAGAATATTTAAAACAGATTAAAGGACATTTGAGAAGCTTTGAAGACGCCGTTTCTTATGTTCCCAATCAGGTATACATAGGTAATGCTACACCGGCCGATTTGGCTAAGGTTGAATTCCCTTATTATGATAAGAAGTGGGAAGTCGCAGGCCGCGAAGGTAGATACGGTCAGATTATGCCACAGGACGAATTCTACGGATTGATACAGATCTGTGACGTATTTGATCTTGTTAAATTAGAAAAGGGATTTGCAGCCGATGTGAAGATCAAACTTGCAGCACAAAACCTGCTTACAGAAGATCAGCTTGCAATTCTTGATAAAAATGAAAGCACAGCCGAAGATATAAAGGCTTTAGTAGATGACGAACATGCAGAAGCACTTTACCAGGACGATGTACTGGTAGGCGCGGTAAAGAGAGCTCACGATGTAGACGTGAACTTGTCTGCTCACGTTATGTTAGAGAATCTTGTTACAAAAGCATCCAATGTTCTTTCTCTTATAGAACTTGTTAAAAAGACAGATATGAAGCCAGAAGATGTAGATTATGTAATCGACTGCTGTGAAGAGGCATGCGGCGATATGAATCAGCGTGGCGGCGGTAACTTTGCTAAAGCATCAGCAGAAGTAGCCGGATTTGTGAATGCTACCGGTTCTGACGTCAGAGGTTTCTGTGCAGCACCGACCCATGCGATGGTTCATGCAGCAGCACTGGTCAAAGCAGGCATATTTAAGAATGTAGTAGTGACCGCAGGCGGCTGTACTGCAAAACTGGGTATGAATGGAAAGAATCATGTGGAAAAAGGAATTCCGATTCTGGAAGATGCAGTGGCAGGATTCTCTGCTCTGATCAGCGCAGATGATGGTACCAGCCCTCAGATTCGTACCGATATTGTAGGATATCACACCATTGGTACCGGTTCAGCACCACAGAACGTAATCAGTGCATTGGTAACAGCACCACTTGAAGCAGCAGGACTTAAGATTGTAGATATTGATAAATATGCACCGGAGATGCAGAACCCGGATATTACTAAACCGGCAGGCGCAGGCGATGTACCGGAAGCCAACTACAAGATGATAGCAGCTCTCGGCGTTAAGAGAGGCGAATTACAGCGTGGTGATATTGCAGCATTTGTTAAAGAACACGGCATGGTAGGCTGGGCTCCGACACAGGGACATATTCCATCGGGCGTTCCTTATCTGGGCGCGTTGAGAGAAGAAGTTCTGGCCGGCGAGACCAAACGTGCTATGATCATCGGTAAAGGAAGTCTGTTCCTTGGAAGAATGACGAATCTCTTTGACGGTATTTCTTTTGTCGTTCAGGCAAATGATCAGTCCGCAGCAGAAGAAGGCGGAAGCTTCGATGAAGGCAAAGTGAAATCCATGATTGGAGAAGCGATGCGAGCTTTTGCGGAAGGATTATTAGAGAAAGGAAACTAGATATGTCTGATAAAAAAATAAAAGCTCTGATTGCCGGAACATTCCTAGAGATGGCAGATGCCCTCGAAACAGGAGAATACGGTAAAAAGCCGGTGATTGGACTGGCCTCTGAAGGCAGTGAGCACGGGCAGGAGAACATAGAAGAAGCAATCCGGATTGCTCAGCATAAAGGTGTAAAAACAGTCTTAATTGAAGGCGAAGATATTCATAAACAGATGGAAGAACTGCTGGATTCAGGTAAGATCGATGCTGCAGTTACCATGCACTATCCATTTCCAATTGGCGTTTCCACCGTTGGTAAGGTTATTACTCCGGGAAAAGGAAAACCACTTTATATCGCTACAACGACAGGAACGGCAGATACGAACCGTGTCTGTGCTATGGTAAAGAATGCAGTCCGTGGAATCATTGCCGCTAAGGCAGACGGCGTAGAGAACCCTACCGTAGGTATTGCAAATATTGAAGGTGCACGCCAGGCAGAAAAAGCATTGCTTTTATTGCAGGAGAATGGCTACGATATTCACTTTGCTGAATCTGCCAGAGCAGAAGGCGGAATCGTGATGCGAGGAAATGATCTTTTATCCGGAACACCGGATATCATGGTCATGGATTCCCTGACCGGCAACCTGATGGTGAAGATTTTCTCTGCTTACGCAACCGGCGGAAGCTATGAAGCACTGGGATTTGGTTATGGACCGGGAATCGGCGAAGATTTTGGCCGCCTGATCATGATCGCTTCCAGAGCATCCGGCGCTCCGGTTATCGCCGGCGCTATGGAATTTGCCGAGAACTTAGTAAAACACGACTGGAAGAAGATTGCAGATGAAGAATTCAAAAAAGCCGCAAAAGCCGGATTTGAGAATATCTTACAGGGAATCAGAGATTCAGGAAAGAAAGATGCTCCAGCAGCAGAAGAAGTAAAGATGCCGCCAAAAGAAATTTGTGTAGAACAGATTCCGGGCATTGAAGTTATGGATCTGGAAGACGCAGTGAAAGTACTTTGGAAAGCGGGAATCTATGCAGAAAGCGGCATGGGATGTACCGGTCCTATTGTTCTTATCGCAGCGGGCAACAAAGAAAAATCCTATGAGATTCTGAAAACAGCAGGATATGTAGGTTAATATTTGTGTAGAACCGGTGAACAGTAATCGTTTTGCGAAGCGTGAAGCGCATTGCTGTTTCCGGAACTGCATTTTTCGGTGAGATTGGGAACCGAAATGAACCGAAAATTAACGTAAGGAATTGACATGTAAATCAATACATGATAGTATAATTGAGGTTATGCTATTAAAGATATGAGGGTAGATAGGTTGCTGGTGTGCCTCGCGGTCTTCAAAACCGTTGTGGGGGGTTAAGAGCCTCCTGGGTGGGTTCGATTCCCACCTCCCCCGTTTACTTATATCTAATAATAGGAGGAAAAACATATGGGACAGAAGCAGGAATTGTTACGGGAGATTCCTAAAATTGATGAGGTGCTACAAGACGAGCGTCTCTTTTTTTTTATGGGAGAAATGCCCAGACCGGTCATTGTTGATTCGGTCAGGGAAGTGATTGACAGGATGAGAAACAGTATCCTCGACGGCAGCAGGACAGAACTTCGAAGCAAGGAACTTTTGATGGAAGAAATCATCTCGGTGATTGCGGACAAGAAAAAACGGAGCCTGCGCCGGGTGATTAATGCAACCGGAATTGTTCTTCATACAAATCTGGGAAGGTCCAATCTTTCGGAAACAGCCTGCGCTAATGTGCTGGAAGCAGCAGGGTCCTATTCCAACTTAGAATATGATATAAAAGAGGGTACAAGAGGTTCTCGCCACAGTCATGTGGAGAAGATTATAACAAAGATTACCGGAGCAGAAGCCGCGATGGTAGTGAATAATAATGCAGCAGCTACGATGCTGTGCCTGTCGGCGATGGCCAAAGGAAAAGAAGTTATTGTTTCCAGAGGGGAACTGGTGGAAATCGGTGGTTCCTTCCGCATTCCGGATATTATGGAAGAAAGCGGCGCTCATCTGGTTGAAGTGGGAACTACGAATAAGACTAAAACGTCGGATTATCGAAATGCATTTCATGAGGGCGCAACAGGGGCATTGATGAAGGTGCATACCAGTAACTACCGGATTGTCGGTTTTACGCAGGAAGTGTCGGTAAAAGAGATGGTAGAACTGGGAGAGAAATTACATCTGCCGGTCATTTATGATATGGGAAGCGGCCTTATGGTCGATTTGACCGACTGTGGAGTAGACGAACCGACGGTACTAGACGCCTTAAAAGCAGGCGCTGATATCGTGCTTTTTAGTGGCGATAAACTCTTGGGTGGTCCTCAGGGCGGAATTATAATTGGAAAAAAACAATATGTAGATCAGATGAAAGCGCATCCGCTGGCTCGTGCCCTTCGGGTCGATAAGATGACATTGGCTGCACTGGAAGCTACATTTTTTGAATATTTAGATTTAGAACGGGCAAAGAGAACGATTCCTGTCCTCAAGATGATCACATCTACGGCAGAAGAACAAAAAATCAAGGCAGAACATTTGTTGAAACAACTGGAAGACATGCAAACTATGAAAAACTCACAGGAACGTCTGTCCAAATCAGATTTAAATTTTGACATAGAGGCCTGTAAGGAACAGGTGGGCGGCGGTTCGGCACCTACAGTATTCTTAGATGGATATGCCGTCACTATGCAGAGTGAGACGATTCAGACCGAGCGGTTAGAACGGCTTCTGCGCAAGGCAGAGATACCGGTCATTGCCAGAGTTTCTCATGATAAGGTCTATTTGGATGTGAGAACCATAGAGGAAGACGAGTTTGAACTGGTGGTAAAAGCGATAGCAGAGCAAATAGTGAGGTGACAAAATGCAGAATGTAATTGTTGGAACGGCAGGTCATGTAGATCACGGAAAAACATGCCTCATAAAAGCACTGACCGGAACGGATACCGATCGTCTGAAAGAAGAACAGAAGAGAGGAATCACCATCGAGCTGGGATTTGCAAATTTACCAAATGATGAAGGACTTCGAATCGGAATCATCGATGTGCCCGGTCATGAGAAATTCGTTAAAAACATGCTGGCAGGAATCGGTGGAATTGATCTGGTACTTATGGTAATTGCTTTGGATGAGGGTGTGATGCCGCAGACGGTGGAGCATTTTGAGATACTTAAGATGCTGCATATTAAACAGGGAATTATCGTATTTACGAAAGCGGATCTGGTCGATGAAGACTGGGCAAAACTGGTAGAGGAAGATGTGACAGACTTAGTAAAAGGAAGCTTCTTGGAGCATGCGGAACGAATCCAAGTGTCCGCCTACACAGGGAAGAATATTAACGAACTGCGGCAGATGATTTTCGACAAGATTCGCGCAGTTGGCAAGCGCCGTGAAGAGAAAGAACTGTTTCGTCTCCCCATTGACCGTATTTTTACTATGGATGGTTTTGGCACGGTAGTGACGGGAACGTTGTTAGAAGGTTGCTGTCAGGTAGGTCAGGAAGTCATGGTCTATCCACAGGAACGACTGGTAAAGATTCGTGGAATTCAGAATCACGGTCAGAAAGAAGACGAGGCAGGTGCCGGGCAGCGAACGGCTATTAATCTGGTCAATATCAAAAAAGAGGAACTGGACAGAGGTGAGATTTTGGCAACCCCCGGTTTTCTCGTGAACAGTTTATTTATAGATGGTAAGATACAGCTTTTTAAATCCACAAAACGTCAATTAAAGAACGGCGACCGGGTGCATTTGAGCTATGGTTCGGCTCAATCCATCTGTAAAGTAGTGCTTTTGGACAAAGAAGTGATTGAGGCAGGAGAAGAAGCCTATGCTCAACTGCGGTTTGATTCTCCTGTGGCGGTGAAAAAGGGTGATCGGTTTATCCTTAGATTTTATTCCCCGGTGGAAACCTTTGGCGGCGGTATCGTGCTGGATGCAGAGGCACCAAAACACAGGCATGGCCATGAAGAAGTCATCGACGCACTCTGCATCAAAGAGATGGGAACCGAAGAAGAGGTTCTGGAACAGGTCTTAAAAGAGGAAAGCAGGAAATTTCCATCCATTCGGGATTTGTCGTCCCGCCTGAACCGCACGAGTGCTGAGACCGAAGAATGGCTGGAGAAGTTCAGACATAAGAAAAAAGTGCTTTCTTTTAATGACGGCAGTTTTATTCACAAAGATTATTGGGAAGAGATTGCATCCTATGTGACGACGGTGCTGGGAGAATTCCATGTGAAGAATCCAATTTCTGCCGGTATGGAGAAAGAAGAATTCAAGAGCCGTCTGTCCGAACATTTTTATTTAAAAGATATGAAGAAGGCAGATGTGCTCTTCAATGAGCTGCTAAAGCGCAGTATTGTCACAACTGTGGGCAGTACGGTGGCAGCCGTTGGCTTTGAGGCATCCTATTCCGATGAACTTTCCGGGATGAAGGATGAAATCGAGAAGCGATATCTGGAGGGCGGCGTGGAGATGCCATCTATGGATGAAGCCATGGATGGATTTAAAGATAGAGACAGAGCCAAACAAGTGATACTGGATTTAGCAAAGAAAGAAGTGATTGTAAAGATTGCTCCCGGTTTTTACATGTATAAAGACAGTTTAAATCAAGCTTTGAATCTTCTGCGAACACAGATAGCAGCCAATTCCAATATTTCACTGGGGCAGTATCGGGATTTATTGGGAACATCCAGAAAGTATGCAGTTATGCTGTTGGAATACTGTGATCAGCAGAAAATAACAAAGAAACAAGATGATGTGCGTGTCCTTTTAAAATAGAATGGGGAGAATATGGAATTCAGGCAGATAGAAGCATTTGTAAATGCAGTAAAGTACAAAAGTTTTTCCAAGGCAGCAGACGCAACATTTTTGACACAGCCTACCATTAGTGCCCATATCAGTAATTTAGAGAACGAATTAGAGATCACATTGTTGAACCGCGTGGGAAGAGAAGTTACCCTGACTCCTCAGGGGCAGCAGTTTTATCCGTATGCATTGGATATTCTACATACCAGATCCAAAGCTCTGGCTTCTGTGGAGAATGGAAAAGACCTGGGAGATGGTGTGATTGATATTCAGGCATCTACGATTCCCGGGCAGTATTTCCTGCCGGGAATGCTTTCGAAATTTCGCAGTTTACATTCGGGTGCCAGATTTTATGTGGAACAGTCAGACAGCCGAAATGTCAATGAGAATATTCTGAATCAGAAGGGAGAACTGGGTTTTACCGGTTTTCGTGGAAATGACAGTTTAGAATATGAACCCATTTTTAGAGATAATCTGGTTTTTATCGTACCAAATTCGGAAAAATACAAAGAATACGAAAGCGGTAGTATGGTATCGGCAGAATTATTTAAAGATGAGGCGTTTATTCTTAGGGAAGATGGCTCCGGAACGAAGCAGGAGATGGAGATGGCAGACTTCCGTGGTGAAATTATTTTCAAACATATGAATGTAGCGGCTCGTATCAATAACATGGAGACAATCAGGCAGACCGTGGCAGAAGGACTGGGCATTTCAGTGGTTTCAGAGATGGCAGCACTGGAAGAAAACGGTAGAAATCGAATGAAATATTTCCGAATAGAAGAGCTGGAGAAACAACGAATTTTCTATATGGTACATAATAAAAACATCTGTCTCTCCCCACTGGCGGAGTCCTTTCGACAATTAATTCTGGAGGATAGGAAAATCCAATGAGGAACAGAAGAACATCGCTTTTTTAAATTAGACTAACCCCCCATTTTTTGGTAAAATCATACTGTAAGTTCTGCAAAATACAAATGAAAATGCAGATCAAAATGAATGGAGGGGTATGGAAATGAATTTTACAGCAAACAAAAAAAACCTGCTTTTTTGGGGAATTATTCTGGGAGCCATTGCGGCACTTTTAGCTTATACGGGCAATCCTAAGAATATGGCAATTTGTATCGCCTGTTTCGTAAGGGATTCAGCCGGAGCGATGAAGATGCATACAGCACCGGTCGTTCAGTACATGAGACCGGAGACCGTAGGAATCGTATTTGGAGCATTTTTAATTGCTTTAGTAACAAAAGAGTATCGCTCAACAGCGGGCTCTTCACCTATGCTTCGTTTTCTCCTGGGTGTGATTATGATGATTGGTTCCCTGGCATTTCTGGGATGTCCTCTGCGTATGGTAATCCGTATGTCGGCAGGTGACTTGAATGCTTATGTGGGCTTTGTGGGATTTGTCTGTGGAGTAGTGACCGGTACTCTGGCACTGAAAAAGGGATTTTCTCTGGGACGTGCTTATGAGACGAACAAGATGACAGGAGCTGTGCTTCCTATCGTTCTGGTATTTATGCTGATTCTGAGCATTACCACCACATTATTTGCCTTCAGTGAAAAAGGACCGGGCAGCATGCATGCACCGATTTTCATCTCTCTGGCATGTGGTCTGGTATTTGGAGCGATTGCACAAAAGTGCAGAACTTGTTTTGCGGGAAGTATCCGTGACGTGATTCTGATGAAGAACTTTGACTTAATTACAATTATTGGTGGTTTCTTCGTAGTGATGCTGGTGTTCAATCTTGCAACCGGTGGGTTTAAACTTTCCTTTACCGGACAGCCAATTGCCCATGCAAAACATCTGTGGAACTTCCTGGGACTTTATGCAGTTGGATTTGCTGCTATTTTAGCCGGAGGCTGTCCTCTTCGTCAGTTAGTACTGGCAGGACAGGGTTCATCCGATGCAGCCGTTACATTTTTAGGTTTACTGGTGGGTTCAGCATTCTGTCACAACTTTGGATTGGCAGCGGCAGCAGCAGCGGCAGCTACTGATCAGGCAGAAGCAGTAGCAGGAGGACTTTCCATGACCGGACAGAGCGCATTGATTCTTTGTATTGCAGTTCTGTTCATC
The DNA here is from genome assembly GCA_036634775.1 of Clostridium sp. Classification (GTDB taxonomy): domain Bacteria; phylum Bacillota; class Clostridia; order Lachnospirales; family Lachnospiraceae; genus Otoolea. The sequence continues at coordinate 70,846 of JAVWRQ010000001.1, read as the reverse complement.
ATCGGGTTCGCTCCTAAAAAACAAACACAGGCATGAAAGGAAGCATAGATATGTACGAAGTAGACGCAAGAGGTTTATCTTGTCCGGAGCCGGTTATATTGACGGCAGCAGCGATTAAGGCACATGGAAATACTCAGATTAAAGTACTGGTAAATGAAGCACATACCAGAGATAATGTAACAAAATATGCAAAGAGTCAGGGCAAGAAAGTAACGATGACAGAAAAAGGTCTTGAATACGAACTTTTGATCGACTAACCCGGATTCATAGACCCGATCTGTAAAAAGGTGGAATATGAGAAAAAAAGAACAAAAGCTGATTATTACTTTTCATACAACCGCGGATGCAATTGCCACAGAGCGCGCCTGTAAAGAAGCACAACTGGAGGGCAGGATGATTCCTGTCCCCAGGGAGGTTTCGGCAGGCTGCGGGTTGGCCTGGTGTACCGTTCCGGAACTGAAAGATCAGACGATATGTTTTCTGTCCGAACGCAATGTGGAGTGGGAAGACATAGTAGAATTGATGTACTAGGGCCGTTTCCCGGAGGTAAAAGATATGGCGATTTATTTTGATAATGCAGCGACCACGATGGTCAAACCGGACTGCGTAATTGAAGCAGTGGTGGATGCAATGAAACATTTTGGCAATTCAGGCAGGGGCGCTTATGAAGCGTCTCTTGGTGCGTCTAGGACGATATTCGAGACCAGGGAACGGGTGTCGGCTTTATTTAATTTAGGAAATCCTAAACAGGCAGTATTCACTGCTAATTCCACAGAAAGTTTAAATACGGCAATTCTCGGACTGTTCGAACCGGGGGATCATATCATCAGTACGGTAATGGAGCATAATTCCGTATTACGCCCCCTGTATCGATTGGAACAGAACGGGACACAGCTGACCTTCATCTCCTGCGATGAAGTCGGGAATCTGTGTTTTGGAGAACTTGAAAAAAGCCTCCGTAAGAATACAAAAGCCATTGTCTGTACTCATGCATCGAATCTGACGGGTAATACCATCGATTTGATGCAAATAGGGGAGTTCTGTAAGGCACACGGCCTTTTATTAGTCGTGGATGCCTCTCAGACAGCCGGTGTCCTGCCGATTGATATGCAGAGGATGAATATTGATGTGCTTTGTTATACCGGTCACAAAGGTCTGATGGGACCTCAGGGAACCGGTGGGATCTGCGTGCGCGAAGGAATTCATATTCGACCACTCAAATCGGGTGGCAGTGGAATCAAGACCTATTCCCATGAACATCCCTCGGATATGCCGACGGCTCTGGAAGCAGGGACGCTGAACAGTCACGGACTGGCCGGACTGCATGCTGCATTGACTTACATAGAGGAACTGGGAATCGAGACAATCCATCGCCGTGAAGTGGCATTGATGCGGCAGTTTTATGACGGCATAAAAAATAGTTCCAATGTTCGGATCTATGGCGATTTTTCAACCGACAACCGCGCAGCGATTGTACCGATTAATATCGGGGATTATGACTCTTCGGAAGTCAGTGATGAATTAGCACTTACTTATGGTATTTCCACCAGACCGGGCGCACACTGTGCACCACTGATGCACCGGTCACTGGGAACGGTTTCACAAGGAATCGTGCGATTCAGCTTTTCCTATTTTAATACAGAGGAAGAAATCGAGACCGGGATACGGGCGGTCAAGGAATTAGCAACCGATTAATCTGCCTTTTGAGCCACTTGACAAACCCAACTACATAGCGTAAAATCAAGGTTATCGAAAACAATATAAAGAATTATGGCGATGAAGAGGATTATTAGATCGTTACACACTTCCAGAGAAGGAACCGATGGTGAGAGGTTTCCGGTGTCCATGAAGATTCAACCTACCTTGGAGCTATACATGAAAATGTATCGTAGATCCGGCGTTAACGGAGTCAAGAGAATCGGAGCAGATCCGGTTAATTTGGGTGGTACCGCCGAATATATTAAGCTATTCGGTCCCTTTCGTTATGGAAGAGACCGGGTGGTTTTTTTTACATCATTAGGAATGATAAGGGATGGAACAGAGAGGAGATTTATCATGGCAAAGGACAAGAAATTAGTAGAGGCAATTACATCAATGGATGAGGATTTCGCACAATGGTATACCGATGTGGTCAAGAAAGCAGAGCTCAGTGATTATTCCAGCGTAAAGGGCTGCATGGTAATTAAACCGGCGGGATATGCCATTTGGGAAAATATTCAGCAGGGGTTGGATCGCAGATTTAAGGAAACCGGAGTTGAGAATGTTTACATGCCTATGTTTATTCCGGAAAGTCTTCTGGAAAAAGAGAAAAACCACGTGGAAGGATTTGCTCCTGAAGTAGCATGGGTCACACAGGGCGGTTTAGAACCGCTGCAGGAAAAACTCTGTGTAAGACCGACATCTGAGACATTATTCTGCGATTTCTATGCAAAAGATATCCAGTCTTACCGCGACCTGCCAAGACTTTATAATCAGTGGTGTTCGGTTGTGCGCTGGGAGAAGACGACCAGGCCATTCCTTCGCTCCAGAGAGTTCTTGTGGCAGGAAGGTCATACCGCTCATGCGACAGCAGAGGAAGCACAGGAGAGAACCGAGCAGATGCTCAAACTGTATGCCGATTTCTGTGAGGAAGTTCTGGCGATGCCGGTTATCTGTGGACGCAAGACGGACAAAGAGAAATTTGCAGGTGCAGAATCCACCTATACCATCGAAGCACTGATGCACGACGGAAAAGCACTTCAGTCCGGTACCAGTCATAACTTCGGGGATGGATTTGCCAAGGCATTTAGTATTCAGTATTCCGATAAAGACAATCAGTTAAAATATGTACACCAGACTTCATGGGGTGTAACCACCCGTTTAATTGGCGCGATTATTATGGTACACGGCGATGACAGCGGTTTAGTACTTCCGCCAAAGATCGCTCCTACCCAGGTGATGATCGTCCCGATCAGACAGACCGCGGAGGGTGTTCTGGAAAAGGCATTTGAATTAAAATCTACACTTTCAAACTTCAAAGTAAAAGTAGATGATTCCGACAAGTCTCCGGGTTGGAAGTTCAGCGAATGTGAGATGCGCGGAATTCCGGTACGAGTAGAAATCGGACCAAAAGACTTAGAGTTAAATCAGGCGGTACTGGTACGTCGTGACACACATGAGAAGACCGTCGTATCACTGGATGAAATCGAAAAACACGTATCGGTACTTCTGGATACGATTCAGACTGATATGCTGGAGAAAGCCAGAAAACACCGCGACAGTCACACCTATGTAGCGACGAATATGGAAGAGATGAAAGAACTGGCAGAGAATAAGCCGGGATTTATAAAAGCGATGTGGTGTGGATGTGAAGCGTGTGAAGATAAACTGAAAGAAGTAGTCGGTGTTTCCTCCCGCTGTCTCCCATTTGAACAGGAAAACCTGTCCGACAAGTGCGTATGTTGTGGAAAACCGGCAACAAAGATGGTTTATTGGGGAAAGGCATATTAATGGAATATATATTAGAAGGAAAAGACGGGAAGCTGACCATCGGTGAGATTGTATATTATGAAGATGAGGCAGATTATCCTAACAATACAAGCCTGTATGCTACCGTGACGAGCGGCCTGTTTACCGGTGCAGCACATATTGAAATCAGTATGACGGATTTTGCAGAATTTGCAAGAAATGCAGTGGCGATTGCAAGCTCTGCACAGGGCAGAACCTATGTAAAAGAAGCTTATGGTGATTCCTGTATCTATATCGAGCCACTTAAAGAAGGCGATTTTGGTATCAGCGGTGAGCTCTTCGAAAAATCTTGCGCGATGGCAGTACGATTTCAGTTCAAGGCGACACAGGCACAGCTAAAAGCATTTGCTATGCCGCTTTGCAGTGATTACGGACAAAACTAAGGGGGCGAGACGAATGCAGATAGAGATTCCTCGGCAGGTAGCGTGGATTTTGGCACAGCTTAAAAATCGTGGATTTGAGGCATTTGCTGTGGGCGGATGTGTGCGGGATACGCTGCTTTCCAAGATTCCCGAGGATTGGGATATCACGACATCGGCCAAACCGGAACAGGTAAAAGCAATTTTTGGAAAAACCATAGATACCGGTCTGCAGCACGGAACCGTTACCGTATTTCGGGAGCATGTGGGTTATGAGATTACCACCTATCGAATCGATGGGGAGTATGAGGACCGGCGGCATCCGAAAGCGGTTGCCTTCACTGCTAATCTGGAAGAAGACCTGCGTCGTCGGGATTTCACGATTAATGCCATGGCCTATAGTCACGAGACCGGAATTGTAGATATATTTGGTGGGATGAAGGATCTTCAGAATGGAGTCATCCGATGTGTAGGTGATGCTACGGAGCGTTTTACAGAAGATGCGCTCCGTATTTTGCGTGCCATACGTTTTTCTGCCCAATTGGGATTTTCCATCGAAAAAAGCACCTATGATGCGGTGAGTAAAATTGCACCCAATCTGGCATTCGTAAGCAAAGAGAGAGTCCAGGCAGAACTGACGAAGATTCTTTTATCCGGTCATCCGGAACGGATATTCCTGGCGGAGGAGACCGGGATGAGTCCCTATATCTCCAAGTCTTTTCCTTTCGTATTTGAACGCACAAATGGTTCGGTGAATCTGCAGCTGGCAAATCAGCTGAAGGCGGACAAGGCACTGCGTTATGCGGCTTTTTTCTGCTACATAAGCGAAGCCGAGGCAGGGCAGATTCTCAAAGAATTGAAGATGGATAATGATACCATTGGAAAAGTGAAGACATTGGTTTTTTGGCTGCCTCAACCGCTGACCGGTGAACGGGCAATCTTAAGAAAAGTAATGAGCAGCATGAGCGATGAGCTTTTTGATGACTTGTTGGAACTGAAGAGGATAATCGGACCGGATGCGAAAGAAGAAGTGGAATCAGCAGAGAAGCTGTGCCACTCCATTCGTGAGCATGGGGACTGTATTCGTCTGAAAGATCTGGCAGTAGACGGGAAAGATTTGATGAACATGGGAATTAAACCGGGACCCGGACTGGGAGAAAAGCTAAATGAATTATTTGAATTAGTACTGAAACATCCGGAATATAATGATAAAGATTATTTGTGCACACTGGTTGGAAAAGAGAGGCAGATATGAGCGTGAGCAATAGCGAAAGCAGTCGCGGCAATAATCGCAGTGCCGACAACCGAGACAGCAAGTTTATTCAGATGACGCAGACACCGGTGGAATCGCTGATCTGTAGGATGGCAGTTCCTACGATTATCAGCAATCTAATTAGCACATTTTATAATATGGCAGATACATTTTACATCGGAAAAATCAGTACCAGTGCATCCGGTGCAGTGGGAATCGTGTTTTCTGTTATGGCGGTTATTCAGGCAGTGGGATTTTTCTTTGGTCAGGGATCGGGGAATAATATTTCCAGGGAGCTGGGAAAACAGCAGATTAATCGAGCGGAGAAATTAGCGGCGATCGGTTTTTTTTCGGCGCTCATTGGTGGTACTCTGATTGCGGTGGTGGGATTGTTATTCTTAAGACCACTTACGCTGGCACTGGGATCGACCGAGACGATTCTTCCCTATGCGATGGACTATCTCAAATTTATTTTACTGGGAGCACCTTATATGACAGCGTCACTGGTGCTGAATAATCAGCTCCGATTTGAGGGAAATGCGTTCTATGGCATGATTGGTCTGACGACAGGAGCAATTTTAAATATCATATTGGATCCCATCTTTATCTTTGTGTTTCACATGGGAATCTCAGGTGCGGCACTGGCGACGATACTCAGCCAGTTCGTCAGTTTCTGCCTGCTGCTGCGAGGACTAAATAAAGCCAGCGGCAGTGTACCAATCCGATTTAAGAACTTTCGCCCCTCATTTTCTTATTATAAAATGATTGCAATCGGGGGAACCCCATCCTTATGTCGTCAAAGTATTGCCGGTCTGGCTATGATTTTCCTGAATACGGCTGCAAGACCTTACGGAGATGCCGCAATCGCGGCTATGGCCATCGTTTCCCGTATTACTAATTTTACAAATTCGGTACTGCTTGGTTTTGGACAGGGATTTCAACCGGTATGCGGTTTCAACTACGGTGCAAAACTGTACGATCGGGTGAAAAAAGGATTTTGGTTCTGTGTCAAAGGCGGCACGATTTTTCTTGCTGTTTTGTCGACGATCGAATTTATTCTGGCACCGCAGCTGATTGAATTGTTTCGTAAAGGAGATCCCGAAGTTCTTCGAATCGGAACCACCGCACTGCGATTCCAGTGTGTGACCTTTTCCTTGGCAGCCTGGGTCATCATCAGTAATATGATGATGCAGACGACGGGGAAAGTATTTCGTGCCTCATTCATGGGTCTGGCAAGACAAGGCATATTCCTGATTCCCCTGGTAATGATCTTACCGATGTTTTTAGGAATCCGGGGAATTCAGCTGGCACAGCCCATCGCCGACTGCATCGCTTTTGCCCTATGCGTGCCATTACAATACAGTCTGTTAAAGGAACTGGACTTTATTTGACCGAGAGTTTTTTGTATTCCCGAAAGAATAAGAGCGCGGTGACGGTTACTGCGATGGTATCTGAAATCGGTTCTGCTATGAATACACCCAGCACTTTATTGGAAAACAAATTGGGCAGGATGAAAATCAGCGGAATCAGTAGAATCACTTTGCGCAGCAGGGCTAAAAATACAGAGGTTCTGGCATTGCCCAAGGCGATAAATGTCTGTTGGCAGGCAATCTGAATACCAAATAACAAGGATGACGCCATGTAGATTCGGATGGCCCATTCAGTATAGACGGCCAGTTCGGCATCGCCGGTAAAGATGGTGATAAATAGATGCGGAATAAACATACACAGAGCCCAGAGCAAGGTGGAATATGCCATAGAGCATTTTAACAACAGGTGAAAGGTCTTCTTGACCCGGTCAATATTACCGGCGCCATAGTTAAAACTCATGATTGGCTGAGCTCCCTGCGTCAGACCCTGGATTGGCAACATACAAAACTGCATGACACTGCTTAAAATCGTCATGGCACCTACGGCAATATTGCCGCCGTATTTTAAAAGACTGGTATTAAAACAAATAAATAAAGCACTTTCTGTAAATTGCATAATAAATGGGGCTAGTCCCAAAGCAATACAGGGACCGACGATGTGCATGTCTAATTTCAGGTTGCGAACTTTAATCTTCAGAAAACTCTTTTTCCCGGTCAGGAATCGGAGAATCCAAATACAAGATACCGCTTGTGAGATGATGGTTGCCAGTGCGGCACCACGCACTCCCATGCCGAGACCGAAGATGAAAATAGGGTCTAGGATGATATTGCAGATGGCACCGATGACTACGGTGGTCATACCGGTTTTGGCATAGCCCTGTGCGTTGATAAATGCATTTAATCCAAGTGCCAGCTGAACAAATATGGTTCCTATAGTATAGATTTTCATATAGTCCCAGGCGTAGGGAATCGTACTTTCACTGGCGCCAAAGGCGAGTAGAATAGGACGGCCAAATGCCAGAAAAACGGTGGTGAGGATGGCAGCGATAATCACCAGCATAGCGGTACAGTTGCCTAGGATTTTCTCTGCCTGATCATTTTCACCCTTTCCCATAGCAATCGAGGCTCGTGGAGCACCGCCCATACTGACCAGGGCTGCGAAAGCGGAAATCGTCATAATGACCGGCATCGTGACACCCACTCCGGTTAAGGCATCGGGACCAACTCCGGGGATATGACCGATATACATACGGTCAACCATATTGTATAGAACATTAATAATCTGTGCTGCGATGGCGGGCAGTGCCAGATGGAGTAAGAGTGTGCTAATCTTATCTTTGCCCAAATCGGCTTCTTTGGAAACGCTTGAAACGCCGGAAGTATTCTTATTCTGCATGATGGTTCCTCCTTGTGTCTAAAAAAATCTCTGAATTTGTAAGTAGCTTCGTTAAAGTATCCCGCACTAAGTCTAAATCATTCCTCGGAATGTCCCCCACCAATTGATCAAAAAAATCTTTTTGTGTGCGTTCGATTTCCTCTGCGATCTGACTATGTTCATTCTTTAATGCCAGATGCACAATTCTGCGGTCTTTCTTATCACGGACGGCTTCCAGATAATTTTTTTCACAAAGCGAATCCACTGATCGGGCAATCATTCCCTTGGACATCCCTTTTCGTATGGCAATGTCTGTAGCGGTGTCAAGCCCCGGTGCATTGTTATAAAGAAATAATATGACAACGATTTCGTTGGGTGTAAAACCGTATTCTGCCAATTTGGTCTGAAAATATCTGCGGTATGCTTTGTCAATTTTTTGGTATATTTCAAAAAAAAGTCCCATGCCCTCAATCAAGATAGTCACCTCCATCGATTTATATAGTTTATAAGTAAACTGTTCAATGAGAAACTATATACTAAAAACGAAGATCTGTCAAGGGGGGAATCATTTTTTTTAGCGAATGCGAATAAGGAATTGGTTCCTGTCTTTTTGCTGCATTTCCAGATTTTTCAACTTTTCCACATTTCGTGCCGGTATCCAGGCTTTGTTTGCATTATAATAGAAATTGAGCTGCTTCCAATATTTTTCGGGGTAGAGAAAAAGATAGTACAGATATTCCCGTTCCATTTTCCCCATGGGTAGAATTTGGTCATATGCATCCAGCATTTTCATTCCCAGATTCAAATCCCATCCGTGTTTTTCCATTGCTTTTCTGATAAAATGATAAAGGTCGGCTGCCTGTACGCCCAGATGCATCTTATTAAATTCAATGATAGCGGTATATTCGGAATTCATCAAAACATGATGTTGATTTAGTTCCCCATGGCATAGATAATGAGCCGGTATTTGATGTTCTTCTTCGATTCTCTTCATGCCGGCCTGTGCTTCCAGTGCCTGTTCACAAAAAATTGGAAAGTTTGCCATCACACATAATTCGAAATCGGATTTACGCCGTTTTCCACTGATGAAATTGCGGGTTCGGCGGAGTTCTTTGTTATGCCGATCCATTTCTTCTGCCATGGATTCCGTCAAAATAGAACCCAGATTCCATTCTTCTTTCAGCTCTATACGGCTCATGATTTTATGTAATGCGGCAATCCGAGACACGGTGGTGATGATTTCTTCTTCATCTCTGATATTGCATTCTCTGTCATTATACCAGTCTTTGACAATATAACGGCAGCCATCCCCACCTACGGATATTAACTCATTTTCTTTATTTCGCACATACTGATCGACACGAACCCTTCCATGTTCCTGCAGTGCACTCAGTACCTCTTCCTCAAATTCTAGACGTTTTTCTGTCCCTTTATATTCACGAAGTAGCTTGAGCCCCTGATTCGTTTCACATACCCAGGCACCACGGCCTCTTCTAAGCGTTCCTATTTCTAATTCATATTGCCCCAATACTTCTGTATTTCTGTCGTTCACGCTTCACCCCTCCAGACAAGTTTCTTTAAGTTACTTTCTTTAAGCTACTTCTAGGGTATGTCTGAATCGCAATGAATATGAGCGGGTACGAGGAGAAAGGACTTTATTTTTCCATTGGGATGGTCTATAATTACTTATAGATATGAGCTATGGTAGAAAGGCAGAGGAGGAATATTTAATTATGAAAGATTACATGAAAATCTATAAAGAATGGTTGGACAATCCTTATTTTGATGAAGATACAAAAGACGAACTCCGCAAGATCGCAGGAGATGAGAATGAGATAAAAGAACGTTTTTATATGGATCTGGAATTTGGTACCGCAGGTCTTCGCGGTGTCATTGGCGCAGGAATCAATCGCATGAATGTTTATACCGTACGCCGTGCCACACAGGGATTGGCAAATTATATCATGAAGCAAAAAGGCACAGAAAAAGGAGTGGTGATTGCTTACGATTCTCGGCATATGTCTCCTGAATTTGCAGAAGAGGCAGCACTTACCCTGGCAGCGAACGGAATTAAAGCTTATAAATTCGAATCACTGCGTCCGACACCGGAACTGTCTTTTGCTGTCCGTGAACTGGGATGCATCGCAGGCATTAATATTACAGCCAGCCATAATCCACCGGAATATAACGGCTACAAGGTGTATTGGGAGGACGGCGCTCAGTTTACCCCGCCTCATGACAAGGGCGTGACAGAAGAAGTGATGGCGATCACAGACCTTTCCACGGTAAAGATTACAGATGAAGCATCTGCGAAAGCAGCCGGAAAGTATGAGATAATCGGAGCTGCGATGGATGATAAATACATTGCACAGGTCAAAGCACAGGTAGAGAATCAAGAAGCCATCGATAAGATGCAGGATAAAATCACCATTGTATATACTCCTCTTCATGGCACCGGTAACATTCCGGCGCGTCGTGTGATGAAAGAGATTGGATTTACCCATGTTTATGTGGTTCCGGAACAGGAACTGCCGGACGGAGATTTCCCGACAGTAAGCTATCCAAATCCGGAGGCAGCGGAGGCATTTGAACTGGGACTGAAGCTGGCGAAAGAGAAGAGTGCAGACCTCGTATTAGCGACGGATCCCGATGCAGACCGTCTGGGCGTATATGTAAAAGACACCAAAACAGACACCTATATTCCTTTGACGGGGAATATGTCCGGTGCGTTGCTGTGTGACTATATTCTGAGTCAGAAAAAGGCCAAAGGACAGATTCCGGCAGATGGGCAAGTGGTCAAATCCATTGTAACCACGAATCTTCTCGACGCAGTGGCAGAGTATTACGGTGCATCACTGGTAGAAGTATTGACCGGATTCAAGTGGATCGGTCAGCAGATACTGAACAGTGAACATACCGGTAAAGGCACTTATCTCTTTGGCATGGAAGAGAGTTATGGCTGTCTGATCGGTACTTATGCCCGTGACAAAGATGCCATCTCAGCTACGGCAGCACTTTGCGAGGCAGCTGCTTATTATAAAGAAAAAGGCATGACTTTATGGGATGCTATGAATGAGATGTATGAGCGCTACGGGTATTATAAAGATTCGGTACAGGCAATCGGCCTAAAGGGCATCGAGGGCCTGGCGAAGATTCAGGAGATCATGGAGTATTTCCGTGCCCACACTCCGGCAGAAATCGGTGGTCTTAAGACTTTGTCAGCCAGAGATTATACATCGGGCGTAATTAAAAATATGGCGACGGGAGAGACCAAAGAGACAGGACTCCCTGCAGCGAATGTACTATATTATGATTTGGAAGATCATGCATGGTTGTGCGTGCGACCATCCGGTACAGAACCAAAGATTAAGTTCTATTATGGTGTAAAGGGGACATCCATGGAGAATGCCGATGAGATGTCTGAGAAGATGGGCAATGATGTGATGAGAATTGTGAATGGACTGCTGTGATGACAGTAGCGCAAGTAAAGATATAGCAAGTAAATGATAGCAGATAAAATGAGCGGGGAAGCAACCTTTTGATGGAAGCTGTCCCGCTCATTGATTGCCGCACATTTATTTCGTATTTATACGCCTATCTCATCTCGAAGTTCCTTCAGTGCAGCAGCAAACCGCGATGAAACAGCTCCTGGGTTGCCTTTCAAAAGTGCTTTTCGGTAGAAATGGCGTAGCCCACTGCGTGACAAAATTGCATTTCTCTTTGCGCGGACATCGGCTAATTGTTTGACCAGGCGGAGCAGTTCCGCGCGCCGGTTCCTTGCGGCAAAGGCGCGCATATCGGTTGTTTCTGCTTTTGCAAAGGTCACCCGAACCCGATTCCTCGTTTTAACAGCGGCTAACCGTGCTGCCGTGTCTTCTTTCACCATATAAACATGTTCGGCTGCTTCCTCTTTTAACGTGGCGACACGTTCCTGTAAATCTTCAATATCATTTTTTAATTTTGTCATTGTTTCCAGTGATTTACCCAGTGCCAAAGCGGTCTTCGTGGATTCATAAGTATCGCTGACAAATACGATGGTTATGAGGATGACACAAAACAGTAAAATGTGTTGGTTAAGAGCTACAACAATCTCTGAGATTGGCTGGTGAATCACTTCGGTCATCAAAATAGTCAGAAAGCCCCAGGCGACCGAAGAGGACAGACAGATATAACCTTGCAATTGAAACTTCTGGTTGCTATAATCCCAATATCGGACTTTGAACAGCCGCTCCATCAGACTGCCGGTGACATATTCCAGTGCCGTAGCAGCTATAACGCCGGACAAATAGACCAAAAATAAATTATTTTTTACGGGAAGCGAGACCCAGAGCATCATCACGGCACCGGAACCATATAACGGGAGCATGGGAATACGGAGGAATCCTCGATTGACTAACTGCTTTTTCTTTAGAGAAACATAAGTTGACTCAAAAACCCAACCGAAGAAACAATAGATATAGAAAAAAGCCAGCCATTGGTACCAAGTGTAAGTATACATGTGAATTGCTCCTATTCTTAATGATACTTCCTATCATATAAAAAAAAACATAGAAATTCAAGGGATAATTTTTTTCACTTGCCATAAGGTTATTTGTCATGTAGAATAAGAAAACAGAAAAACAAGGAGTTTTATTATGAGCATACTAAATGTAGAAAATTTAAGTCATGGATTCGGCAACCGCGCCATTTTTCAAAATGTGTCTTTTCGTCTGTTGCGAGGAGAGCATATTGGTCTGATTGGAGCAAATGGAGAAGGTAAATCCACGTTTATGAATATTATAACGAATAAGATGCAGCCGGACGAGGGAAAAGTAGAGTGGGCAAAACATGTCCGCGTTGGTTATCTGGATCAGCATACCGTTCTGGAAAAGGGAATGACCATTCGAGATGTATTAAAAAATGCATTCTCGTTTCTTTTTGATATGGAAGAACAGATGAATGAAATTTGTAATACGATGGGGGAGGCGTCCGAAGACGAGATGGCAGCTATGCTGGATGAGCTGGGAACACTCCAGGATCTTCTGATGGCGCATGATTTCTATACGATAGATTCTAAGGTGGAAGAAGTGGGACGTGCGTTGGGACTGATGGAGATTGGACTGGATAAGGATGTGGCAGAACTCTCCGGTGGACAGCGGACCAAAGTACTTCTGGGAAAACTGCTTTTGGAAAAACCGGACATCCTTCTTTTGGATGAGCCGACGAACTACCTGGATGTGCAGCATATTGAATGGCTGAAACGCTATCTTCAGGAATATGAGAATGCATTTATTTTGATTTCTCACGATATCCCATTTTTAAACAGTGTGGTAAATATTATTTATCATATGGAGAATCAGAGCTTGGATCGATATGTGGGTGATTATGAGAAGTTCATGGCAGTTCACGAGGCTAAGAAATCCCAGACGGAGTCGGCTTATAAGCGTCAGCAGCAGGAGATCGCTGAACTTCAGGACTTTGTGGCCAGAAATAAAGCCAGGGTCGCTACGAGAAATATGGCGATGTCCAGGCAGAAGAAACTGGACAAGATGGATGTGATCGAATTGACCAGAGAAAAACCCAAGCCGGAATTTCGTTTTAAAGAATCCAGAGCAGCCGGTAAATATATCTTTGAAACGGAAAAACTGGTGATTGGTTATGACGAACCACTGTCGAAACCATTAGACCTTGCCATGGAGCGCGGTAGCAAGATCGTTCTGGAGGGAGCGAACGGAATCGGAAAGACAACGCTCTTAAAGAGCATATTGGGATTGATTCCTGCTCTATCCGGTAAGGCAATCTTAGGCGATTACCTATCGATCGGATACTTTGAACAGGAAGTTTCACCAAATAACACAACGACCTGCATCGAAGAAATCTGGAAAGAATATCCTTCTTACAGTCAATACGAGGTTCGTTCGGCATTGGCCAAATGCGGACTGACTACCGATCATATTGAGAGTCAAGTTCGTGTCCTGAGCGGTGGAGAACAGGCCAAAGTCAGATTATGTAAACTGATTAACCGTGAATCGAATGTTCTTCTTTTGGATGAACCGACGAACCACCTGGATGTGGAAGCAAAGGCAGAATTGCAGAGAGCATTGAAAGAATATAAGGGAAGCATCCTTTTGATTTGTCATGAACCGGAATTCTATGAAGACTTTGCAACTATGGTGTGGGACTGTAAAGAATGGAGCTTGAGAATCTAATAAAAATCCCATCGGCTGAGAGTCCGATGGGATTTTTTAAGGAATGGTATGTATATAAATAAAAAAGGAAATTGGTTTAGGGGGGCCGGACGAGTTTCCCCGTCCGGTATGAGTATGAAAAAGCTTTATCATTTCAAGCAATTCTTGAAATAAAGGCTCGTCATCCTTTCGGATAACATAGTTATATTATATCGAGGAGTTGTGACTAAAGTATGTCCCGTACATAAAAAATACATAAACATAATAAAAAAACAAAAAACCCTTTGAAAACAGTTGGAAATTGTATATAATAGTACTTGGCATAGTTTGCCTATATAATCAATGATCATTTTTAGATGACAATTTTGAAAACAAGTGGGAAGATACAAAGCAGGAGGAAAGATAGAAATGATGATGTCCAACGATATTGGAATTGACTTGGGTACTGCCAGCATTCTTGTATATATTCGAGGAAAAGGTGTAGTATTAAAAGAACCATCGGTGGTAGCCATTGATCGAAATACGAATAAGATCATGGCCATTGGTGAAGAAGCCAGATTGATGATCGGAAGAACACCGGGTAATATTATTGCGGTGCGTCCATTGCGTCAGGGCGTTATTTCCGATTATACGATTACAGAGAAGATGCTAAAGTATTTTATTAATAAAGCAGTGGGCAAGAAGACATTGAGGAAACCCAGAATCAGTGTCTGCATTCCCAGCGGAGCAACCGAGGTAGAGAAAAAAGCAGTCGAGGATGCGACTTATCAGGCAGGAGCCAGAGAAGTGTCAATTATTGAAGAACCGGTCGCAGCAGCGATTGGTGCAGGAATTGACATTGCAAAAGCCTGCGGAAACATGATCGTAGACGTCGGAGGCGGTACGGCAGATGTTGCCGTTATTTCTTTAGGAGGTACGGTTGTAAGTACATCGATTAAAGTGGCCGGAGATGATTTTGATGAGGCGCTGGTGCGCTACATGCGCAAGAAACATAATCTTCTGATCGGTGAAAGAACGGCTGAGGAAATCAAAATCAATATCGGTGCAGCATATAGGAGACCGGAGGTCGTGACGATGGAAGTGCGTGGACGGAACTTGGTAACAGGTCTTCCTAAGACGATTACGGTTACATCGGATGAAACACTAGAGGCACTCAGAGAACCGGCACTGCAGATCGTAGATGCGGTACACAACGTTTTAGAGCGCACTCCACCGGAACTTGCAGCGGATATTTTTGACCGCGGCATCGTACTCACGGGTGGCGGTTCCCTTTTAAGCGGACTGGATGCCCTCATTGAAGAGAAGACAGGAATCACGACGATGATTGCTGAAGACCCGCTGACAGCAGTTGCGATTGGTACCGGTAAGTTTATTGAATTTGCTCATGGCGGAGCTGCAGCTAAGAATTACGACTGATAACGGCGAAATTTATGGCAGTGGTAAAAGGATTTGTTGATAAAATAAAATATCGTAATGAAGATAACGGTTATACGGTCCTCAGCATCACAGGTGCAGAGGACGGTGAAGAATATATTCTGGTAGGCACATTTTCCTATATTTCAGAGGGGGAGATGATAGAAGCCGAAGGACATATGACGGAGCATCCGATTTACGGGGAACAGATGTCGGTAGAGCACTATGAACTAAAAGCGCCCGAAGATATCGTTTCTATGGAACGTTATTTAGGCTCCGGTGCTGTCAAAGGCATCGGGGCTGCTTTGGCATCAAGGGTCGTGAAGAAGTTCAAGGCGGACACCTTTCGTATCATGGAAGAGGAGCCGGAACGTCTGGCGGAGATCAAGGGAATCAGTGAAAAGATGGCGATGGCCATTGCAGAACAGGTGGAAGAGAAGAAAGATATGCGTCAGGCCATGATGTTTCTTCAGAAGTACGGCATCTCCATGAATCTTTCGGTGAAGATCTATCAAGAATACGGTCCGGCCATGTATGGGGTCATCAAAGAGAATCCATACAAGCTGGCAGATGATATACCCGGAGTCGGATTTAAAATGGCAGATGAGATTGCTTCCAAAGTCGGAATTTTTACAGATTCCGATTTTCGAATTCAAAGTGGGATATTGTATACACTGCTTCAGGCGGCATCCAATGGCTATACCTATCTTCCCGAAGAAGAACTGACCGCACAGGCATCGGATTTGCTGCACACGGACGCAGAGTCGGCCAGTCGGCATCTTATGGACATGCAGATGGATAAACGACTGGTAGTAAAAGAAGATTCTGATGGACACCGGGTTGTTTATGCTGCGCAATACTACTATACAGAACTCAATACGGCGAAAATGCTGCACGACCTGAATATCGTGGGTTCTGAACCGGAAGAACAGATCAGGGAAAGTCTTTTAAAGATTCAACAGCAGGAACAGATTGAGCTGGACGAATTACAGATACAGGCGGTAATTGAAGCCGTGAACTGTGGTCTGCTGATTGTCACCGGCGGACCAGGAACCGGAAAGACCACAACGATTAACACGATTCTCAGATACTTTGAAATGGGTGGTATGGATATCCTTTTGGCAGCGCCTACGGGGCGTGCGGCCAAGCGTATGAAAGAGGCCACCGGCTACGAAGCCAGAACCATTCATCGGATGCTGGAACTCACCGGCATGCCGGATGCGGGCGAGAAAAGTCGAAATATAGGCATGCATTTTGAACGCAATGAGGAGAATCCTCTGGATGCGGATGTGTTGATTATCGATGAGATGTCTATGGTGGATATTCATTTGATGCATTCTCTTCTAAAGGCAGTCAATGTAGGAACCAGACTGATACTGGTAGGCGATATGGATCAGCTTCCCAGCGTAGGTCCGGGCAATGTACTCCGCGATATGATTGAATCGGGCTGTTTTCATATGGTGAAACTGACCAAGATATTCAGACAGGCAGCACAGAGCGATATTATTGTAAATGCCCACAAGATTAATGACGGAGAGAAACTTACGTTGGGAAAACGCAGCGATGATTTCCTTTTTATCAGGAGAGAAGACCCCAATGCCATCATTAATGCAATGCTGACCCTGGTAAAGGACAAACTTCCCAAGTACGTAGATGCCTCAGTCATGGATATTCAAGTCATGACCCCCATGCGCAAGGGTGTTTTGGGCGTAGATCGCCTGAACATCATTTTACAGGATTTTTTGAATCCACATGCAGAGGGGAAAGCCGAGACAGAAGCAGGAGGAACTACATTCCGCCTTGGTGACAAGGTGATGCAGATTAAAAATAATTATCAGATTCAGTGGGAGACCCGCAGCCGATATGGAATTCCCATTGACAGAGGAACCGGTGTATTTAACGGTGATATAGGAATAATCCGGGACATTAATACATTTGCGGAGCTGATGACAGTGGAATTTGATGAAGGGAAGATGGTAGAGTACCATTTTAAACAGTTAGAAGAATTGGAGTTATCTTATGCCATCACCATTCATAAATCGCAGGGAAGTGAATATCCTGCTATCGTCATACCAATCTATAATGGCCCCCGGATGCTGATGACACGGAATCTAATCTATACGGCAGTGACCCGTGCCAGACGCTGTGTCTGCCTCGTGGGTGTGCCGGATACGTTCCAGTCTATGGTGGATAATGCCATGGAGCAGAAACGTTATTCCGGATTGAAAGACAGAATTAAGGAATTGATGCCCGAAACATAATGATTTGAGCGGTTTTATGAAAGGAATGTAAGTGGTAAAAATAGAATCTCAGGCAGCATCACTTTTGATTGACACAATATTTCCCCGCCGTTGTCCGGTCTGCGGCGATATTGTGATGCCTCGGGGACAATTAATCTGCCCATCCTGCTTTCAAACACTTTCGTTTGTGCATTCGCCCACCTGCAAGAAATGTGGTAAGGAAGTGACCTGTGATACGGTCGAGTACTGTCTTGACTGCACTCGCCACAAACGCTCTTTTGAATATGGAATTGCATTGGCCAATTATGATGACGCTTCAAGAAAGTCGATGACCGGTATTAAATATAAAAATAAAAGAGAGTACCTGGACTTCTATATAGAAGCGGGAATTCACTTTTGCGGCGAGAGACTGCTCCGGATGAATGCAGATGCCATGCTGCCGGTTCCGGTGCATCCCTCCAGAATGCGCCGCAGAGGATTTAACCAGGCGGAAATCCTGGCAAAGGGATTGGGGCGTGGGTTAGATCTTCCGGTCTATACAAATGTTTTGCTGAGAAATAAAAAAACAGAACCACAAAAGATACTGGGTCCGTCAGAACGCCTAAAAAATCTAGAAAAAGCGTTTACGGCAGAGGCGATACCGGATGGAATAAGCCGTGTTATTTTAATAGATGATATTTATACGACCGGCAGTACAATCGAGGCCTGTGCCAGGACGCTGAAAAGGGCAGGAATAAAAAAAGTGTACTTTTTTGCTATTTGTATTGGACAGGGACAGTAAATTAGGCTATTATAAAAAGAAAACTGCTTTGATAACCAAATTATAAAAGAAGCAAAAGGAGTCTGAAATGCAGGAATTAAATTATCAATTAACCAAAGAAGACTATTTTGACTGGATTCACTGGAATGTGGGACGTCAAAATCTGAAGAAGATGAAAATCACAACCGCATTAATTTACGGAGCGTTTCTTATCTTTTATTTGGGGAGCAGCATCGCCCAGAAAAAAGATCCGGCCTCTTTGCTCAGTACCCTCATTCTGGTCCTTGTACTGGGTGGATTTATGTTTTATGTGGTATCGGCGAAGCACCAGGAACGCGTGATCTGGAAGAGAAGCGGATTAAAGAAGTTGGAGAAGACCACCGGTTTTCCAAAGGTCTGCTTAATCGTGCGCGAGGATGGCGTTACGATGGAGATTCCGGATCAGGTACACAAAGATTATCCTTATACCGATATTCTACAACTGGAGGAGACGAATCGCCTGTTTCTCTTGGGAGCTTCTGATAAGACCTGGCAGTTCGTGGCGAAGTCCGGATTCACGAGCCAGGAGCAGATGGATGAGTTTAAGACATTTATAGAAGAAAAGATTGCCGATGCAAAAGAAAATCCGGAAAAATACAGAAAAGCAGAAGTGAAGGAAATTTCCGATTCAGATGAAGATGGGGAAACACAAGATGGCGACCGCTGCTCAGCGGATTATTCTACGCTGGAAGAGGATGGAGCGATAGAACCGATGGATACCAGTAACATGGGTAAAATCGGAAAGATGGCACATATTATGGCAGCTATGGCAGCAAAAGAAAACGAAGAACCATCAGAGGATTCAGAATCATCAGAAGTTAAAGAATCACCAGAGGCAGAAACTGACAAGACAGAGAATACAGATATTTAGGTGAAAATCCCGGTGGCTGAACTCTAAAACAGGGAGGGGCAGGCAATGCGAAAGAAAAAAATATTATTGCCGATTTTGATTACGGTTATGATTTTTATATGGGCGTTTCCTGCCTTTGCGGGCGGAAACTGGGCACAGGATAAATACGGCTGGTGGTATGTCAATGCCGATGGCCGTTATCCAACTTCTGCCTGGCAGCAGATCGATGGTACTTGGTATTACTTCAAAGATTCCGGTTATATGGCGACGGGATTGGTACGTATAAAGGATGTTGACTATTACTTGAAACCATCCGGTGCTATGACTTCAGATGAATGGGTGGAGCTTCGCAAGGAATGGTACTATTTTACAAAGGATGGTGCTATGGCTAAATCCTGTTGGATTGATAATCACTATTATGTGGGAAAAGATGGTATCATGGTAAAAGATAAAGTAGTGGACGGAACTTATATTGATGAGAATGGAGTGGGTGAGGGACCTGATATGGACACACCGTATTAAAGGATTAGCGGGGGTAGATGAAGATTGTTATGAGGCGGCGCACGGAATCGAAAGTTCCGCCTCTCACCGCCAATAAATAAAACTTGCGTTTCATCTGCCGGCATGATATAGTAATAAAACACGTTGATGAAAGAAATAAGAAATATATTGACGAATTAAATGCTTTATGATATAGTAGACGGGCGAATGGAAGAGCTTAGGTCTTTTTTTTATGCTTAAAATTAAGCAGACAAAGACCCAATAACAAAATCGAGAAATTAAGTGGAGGTGGAAGTCGTGCGCACAAGAATTACACTGGCATGTACGGAATGTAAGCAACGCAATTACAACATGACTAAGGATAAGAAAACTCATCCTGATAGAATGGAAACAAAAAAGTATTGCAGATTCTGTAAGACACATACGATGCACAAAGAAACAAAATAATCTGGTTTAGAAGGATCGGGCATATGCCTGAAAACTTTGGAGGACAAACTATGAGTGAAACAGGAAGTACCGACAAAGCTCCTAAGAAAAATTTTTGGAAAGGTCTTCAGACTGAGTACAAGAAAATCGTCTGGCCGGATAAAGACACCGTTGTAAAGCAGACGGGAGCTGTCATTACAGTAGCCATCGCTTTAGGACTCATTATTGCAGCGGTTGATACGGTAATCGTATTTGGACTGCATTTTGTAATCTAGTATAAGGGCGAAGGTGGGATTATGTCAGAATCAAATTGGTATGTAGTTCATACTTATTCCGGTTATGAGAACAAGGTCAAGGTAGACATCGAAAAGACAATCGAGAACAGAAAACTTCAGGAACAGATTCTAGAAGTATCCGTGCCTATGCAGGATGTGATAGAAATCAAGAACGGAGCCAACAAACAGGTTGCCAAGAAGATGTTTCCCGGATATGTACTGATTAACATGGTCATGAATGATGACACATGGTATGTGGTACGTAATACCCGTGGCGTGACAGGATTTGTCGGTCCGGGTTCCAAACCGGTTCCCTTGACGGAAGAAGAGATGAACAGCCTTGGTTTCAGAGAGACCGGAGTTGTTGTCGAGTTTGCAGAGGGCGATGTAATCGTCGTTACCTCGGGGGCCTGGAAAGATACCGTTGGTGCTATCAAGTCCATCAACGAAGGAAAACAGACCTTAGTAATCAATGTTGAGATGTTTGGCCGTGAAACACCGGTTGAACTTAATTTCACAGAAGTAAAAAGCATGAAGTAACAAGCGGCCTTTAAAGGTTTAAGGGCTCGTGGGAGGGAATTCCCCGCAATTACCACAATTATTAGGAGGTGCCTTATCATGGCAAAGAAAATAACGGGATACATCAAATTACAGATTCCTGCTGGCAAAGCTACACCAGCACCACCAGTTGGACCGGCACTTGGTCAGCATGGTGTCAATATCGTACAGTTTACAAAAGAATTTAATGCTAGAACAGCAGATCAGGGAGACCTGGTAATTCCGGTTGTTATTACTGTATATGCTGATAGAAGTTTCAGCTTCATCACAAAAACTCCACCGGCTGCAGTTTTGTTAAAGAAGGCATGTAAGCTTAAATCCGGCTCCGCAGTGCCAAACAAAACAAAAGTGGCTACCATCTCCAAAGAAGAACTTCAGAAGATCGCAGAATTAAAGATGCCTGACTTAAACGCTGCAAGCGTTGAAGCTGCTATGAGCATGATTGCAGGTACAGCAAGAAGTATGGGAATCACTGTAGCGGAATAATCGATTGAATGAATTTAAAAGAGATGTATATAAACAATGACGTGGGAGGGAAATCCCCGACAATACCACTAGGAGGTTATTTAGAATGAAAAGAGGAAAAAGATACGTAGAGGCCGCTAAATTAGTAGACCGCACTACTCTTTATGACACAGCAGAAGCTATCTCTATTATTAAGAAGACAGCAGTTGCTAAATTTGATGAGACCATTGAAGTTCACATCAGAACCGGTTGTGACGGACGTCATGCCGATCAGCAGATCCGTGGTGCTGTAGTATTACCTCACGGAACCGGTAAGACAGTTAGAATCTTAGTATTTGCAAAAGGCCCTAAAGCAGACGAAGCTCTTGCAGCAGGCGCAGATTTTGTAGGTGCAGAAGAACTCATTCCGAAGATTCAGAATGAAGGATGGTTGGATTTTGACGTAGTTGTAGCTACACCTGATATGATGGGTGTTGTTGGACGTTTAGGACGTGTACTGGGTCCGAAAGGCTTAATGCCAAACCCTAAAGCAGGTACTGTTACCATGGACGTTACAAAAGCTATTAACGATATCAAAGCCGGTAAGATTGAATACAGACTTGATAAAACAAACATTATCCATGTGCCAGTAGGTAAAGCTTCTTTCACAGAAGAAAAATTAGCGGACAACTTCCAGACGCTTATTGATGCAATCATGAAAGCAAAGCCAAGCTCATTAAAAGGTTCATATCTCAAGAGCGTAACGCTGACATCCACTATGGGTCCAGGCGTAAAACTTAATGTGGCAAAGGTTAGTAATTAATTACTTTTAAGATTGACACGTAAAATAAATTATGATACACTATGAACACTTAGCGAGGTATTTCTGAGCTTAGTGAGAATCAAGTATTGACTGCCGAAGACAGCAGGTGCCGCAAGGCATAAGGTGATAACGCCTGCCGAGGAAACGTATAGCTACTTATGTAGATTAACGCCTCTCTGTCTTTGACGGAGGGGCTTTTCTCGTATAAGATATAAGCCTTGGCGGTTTTTACTAAATAAAATAGGAGGTAAACCATTCATGGCAAAAATTGAATTAAAACAACCGGTTGTAGCCGAAATCTCAGAATTATTCAATGGTGCTCAGTCTGCAGTAGTCGTTGATTACCGTGGATTAACTGTAGAGCAGGATACACAGCTCCGCAAACAGTTGAGAGAAGCAGGTGTTTCTTATAAAGTATATAAGAACACGATGATTCGCTTCGCTGCTAAAGGAACCGCATTCGAAGCTTTAGAGCCGAATCTGGAAGGACCTACAGCATTAGCTGTATCCAAGACAGATGCGACATCTGCAGCAAGAATTTTAGCTGAATTCGCTAAAAAAGCAGATGCATTAGAGATTAAAGGCGGCGTCGTAGAAGGAAACTATTACGATGCAAAAGGAATGCAGATCGTTGCAACAATTCCTTCCAGAGAAGTTCTTCTCGGAAGATTGCTTGGCAGCATGCAGTCTCCAATTACAAACTTTGCTCGTGTTCTTAACCAGATTGCAGAAGCAAAAGAAGCTTAAGACACAAGAAGCTTAGAACAAGACAATTAAAAATCAATTAAAACCAAACAATAGGAGGAATATTAAAATGGCAAAATTAACAGCAGCTGAATTTATTGAAGCTATTAAAGAATTATCCGTATTAGAATTAAACGATTTAGTAAAAGCATGTGAAGAAGAATTTGGTGTTTCCGCAGCAGCAGGTGTTGTAGTTTCAGCAGCAGGCCCAGCAGCAGAAGTAGAAGAGAAGACAGAATTCGACGTAGAGTTAACAGAAGTTGGCGCTAACAAAGTTAAAGTTATCAAAGTTGTTCGTGAAGCTACAGGCCTTGGCTTAAAAGAAGCTAAAGACGTAGTTGACTCTGCACCTAAGGCAGTCAAAGTTGGCGTGTCTAAAGAAGAAGCAGAAGAATTAAAGACAAAATTAGAAGCAGAAGGCGCAAAAGTTACATTAAAATAATTTTGCAATATCTCTTAATATGTATTACAATGGAAGAGCCCATAGCGTATATAATATGCTATAGGCTCTTTTGAGGTAATTAATGCAGTAAAATCGTTATATAATAAGTATATGTGAGCGATGTACATATGAGGAGAACAAGATTATGGGAGCAATAAACAATGACTGGCTAGAACCGCTGAACAGCGAATTTAGAAAGCCATATTATAAAAAACTTTATGAAACAGTAAAAAAAGAGTATGAAACCGCAGTGATTTATCCGAAGGCCGATGATATTTTTAATGCATTTGACTTTACTCCTCTATCTGCGGTAAAGGTTGTGATTCTGGGGCAGGATCCTTATCACGGTCCGGGACAGGCGCACGGTCTTTGCTTTTCGGTAAAACCAGATGTTGAGATTCCACCTTCCCTTGTGAATATCTACAAGGAACTCCATGATGACTGTGGATGTAGTATCCCCAATCATGGTTATTTAAAAAAGTGGTCGGATCAAGGCGTCATGCTTCTCAACACAGTACTTACGGTACGTGCCCATCAGGCTAATTCCCACAGGGGAATTGGGTGGGAAGAATTCACGGATGCAGCGATTCGAATTCTAAATGAACAGGATCGCCCCA
Organism: Clostridium sp.; assembly: GCA_036634775.1. Taxonomy (GTDB): domain Bacteria; phylum Bacillota; class Clostridia; order Lachnospirales; family Lachnospiraceae; genus Otoolea. The sequence continues at coordinate 46,684 of JAVWRQ010000001.1, read as the reverse complement.
TGGTATTTATCCTTTGGGGAAGACCGGCGCAGATGAAACGGCAGATGCTGACCAATCCAAAGCACCTGATTCTGGAAGCCCCCCACCCCAGCCCACTGTCTTCCTACCGGGGATTCTTTGGCAGCAGGCCATTCAGTAAAACAAATGAATATCTCATAAAGAACGGTATAGACCCTATTGACTGGCAAATTGAGAGTATTTGACGGAGAGGACAGCATATGAATTTTATAGAAATTTTGAAAGTAATTGTTTTGGGAATTGTAGAGGGATTCACTGAATGGCTTCCAATCAGCAGCACCGGACATATGATATTGGTGGATGAAATCATTCATTTGGGTGTCAGCGAAGCTTTTCGCGAAGTGTTCATGGTTGTGATTCAATTAGGTGCCATTTTGGCAGTGGTTATGCTTTATTTTCATAAGTTAAATCCATTTTCGCCGAAGAAAACAGATTCACAGAATCGGGCGACGATGCGTTTGTGGGGAAAAATTGTAATTGCGTGCATTCCTGCTGCAGTAATCGGACTTCCTTTTGACAATATTCTAGATAAGTTTACAAATGGTTATGTGGTTTCGGCGATGCTGATTCTATATGGTGTATTCTTTATTCTGTTGGAAAATCGAAATAAGAATGCAACATTTCCAATAGAGCGTGTAGGCCAGATTTCTTATAAAACAGCAGCACTGATTGGATGTTTTCAGGTACTTTCATTAATTCCGGGTACTTCGCGTTCCGGCGCAACCATCCTGGGGGCGATGCTGATCGGCTGTTCTCGCGGCGCGTCTGCTGAGTTTTCCTTTTTTCTGGGGATACCGGTTATGTTTGGCGCCAGCCTTCTAAAAGTGGTGAAATTTTTTGTAAAGGGAGGCGCATTTACAGGAATAGAAGTATCCTACCTGATTTTAGGCATGGTCGTGGCATTTATTGTATCGGTATATTCCATTAAATTCCTCATGAGCTATATCAGAAAACATGATTTCAAGATGTTTGGATATTACCGAATTGTACTGGGCGTCATTGTATTGGCCTATTTTGGAATTTCAACATTATTGGCATAATAATAAAGACTTGTATACAATACAATCAGTAAAGTTATATTCGACATGGAATGAATTTATTGATTATAATTGTATACAAGTCTTTTCTAGTTCTAGAGCAATTAATTTTCTAAATTTCGTAGATGAAGATATACGGTATTTTTTGATAGACCAAGATAATCAGCTACTCGAATAACCGCATCTTTCATATTGAAAATACCTTTTTCATATAAGAAACGGATGATTTCTTTATTTTTATTTGATGTTGTGATAGTTGGATTAGCATAAATTTTTACTTTAGCTTCCTCTACAGCACCGAGAATTAAATCGTCCACATTATCAGTGAAAATTTCAACAGCATTAGTGACGGTATCAGGAGCGGGCGTAAAGGATGCAAGAACACTTGAAAAAGAGACTTCTGTATGAAAGTTAATACAGAGAAGACCGATAATACGAGCGTTTTCACCAACGATAGGAATGGTAGCAGATTTTAAAGTGCTACCATTTTTTTTATTGAAATAACAAAGTGCTTTAGGTTCGTTTTTTTTCTGAATATTATCGAGCATCTTTAGTGCAAGATTAGTGATGGGTGCCCCTTCTACACGTCCGGTATAGTGTCCGTTTACAATTTTTATAACGGAATGTTCCAAGTTATCAAGACTATGTAAAATTAATTCATAGCCACTTCCTAGATATTCTGCTAGACCATCTATAACTGTTTTGTAAGAGTCTAGTATTATTTTATCAGTTTCGCTTAAAACTAAATAAGTCATATTGAAAATCCTCCATTTTTATTATAACTTGAGAAAAATAGGAATGCAAGCAGAGACAAAAAATATTAGACAAAATAAAAGAAATATCATTGACTAAAATATATTTCAGTGTTATAATTTTGCTATAATAAATAAGTAAAGGAGAAAACATTATGAAAACAGTACAAACAGAACTTGCACCAGCGGCAATTGGACCTTATTCCCAGGGCATTGAGGCAAATGGATTTTTATTTACATCAGGGCAGATTCCAATTGTCCCGGCTACCGGTGAAGTTGTAGGAAACACAATTGAAAAACAGGCAAAACAGGTGTTTGAAAATTTACAGGCTGTGTTAGAAGGTGGAGGAAGTAATTTAGAACAAGTAGTTAAAACAACATGTTTTTTAGCAGATATGAGCGATTTTCTAGTTTTCAATAAAATTTATGAAGAATTTTTTCTGGGAAAACCGGCACGTTCCTGTGTTGCGGTAAAGGCGCTACCTAAGAATGTTTTATGCGAGGTTGAAGCAATCGCAGTGATATAAGGAGGGCGAGATGAATTTACTGAAAGATTTTCTAGAACATACGGAGCGAGTAATATTAATGCCTGAAACTACACCAATACATAGGCTTTTCCGATTGGAAAAATCATGGGGATATAAAAAAATTTATATCAAACGTGATGATATGACAGGAATTGGTACTGGTGGAAATAAAATTAGAAGCTTGGAATACATCTTGGGAGAAGCATTGAAGGTAGGAAGCGATAAGATTTTGGTGTCAGGACCCGCTCAATCTAATTTATGTATGCTGACGGCCGCTGCTTGTGCTAAGCTAGGTTTATCTTGCGAAGTAATACACAATAGTAGTGAGCCGGAAAATTTTCAGGGTAACCTTCTGCTAAATCATATTCTTGGTGTAAAATCTCATTTTATAGGTGATGTAGATTCTACGGTTAGAGCAGGGTATGTAGAAGAATTATATGAACAGCTTGAAAAACAAGGATATAACCCCTATGTGGTTAAAAATGGGGCAACGACCGGACGAGGCGCATTGGGGTATGTAGCTGCAATTCCGGAATTGATGAAACAATGTAGAGAAGAGAATATCGAAAATCTGACGATATTTGCACCTGGCGGAAATGGTGGAGTGGCAACGGGATTGATTTATGGTAATGCAATGTTTGGATATCCATTCAAAATTGTAGTTATGAGTGTTGAAGATGATGCAGAAACGTTAAAACGGCATATTGTGCATACCATAAAAGAATTAGAAGAAATTACAGGACTTCCAATCAAAGAAAAAATCGAAAATATGTGTAGTCTTGTGGACGATTATCGCGGAGCGGGTTGGGGTGTTAACACTTCTGAGAGTTCAGAAGAAGTGTATGAATTTGCAAAGCTTGAGGGTGTTTTTATTGAAAATGTTTACAATAGCAAAGTACTGGTGGGAATGAAGAACTGGATAAGAGAAGGCCATGTAGAAGGTGATGTGTGCTACCTTCATACAGGTGGTTTAGGCTCATTGTTTAGTCAGTATTAGAAGAAACTATAAAACATATATTCATTGAGGATTGAGGAGGGAACAAATATGGAGTACGGTTTTTTGACATTATTACCCCCTGTTATTGCAATTGTTATTGCAATTGCCTACAAGAAAGTGGCGGCAGCACTTTTGGTTGGTATTTTTTCTGGAGAGATGATACTTTGTGGATGGAATCCATTTACTGCAATTAATGAGGTTGTGAATCAAATTTTAACGGTTTGCACTAGTACAGGAAATCTCAAAACATTTTTATTTACTATGCTGATGGGGTCATTTGTTATTCTTGTTAGAGTATCAGGTGGTGTGGACGGTTTTGTTGAATATCTGACGGGAAAAAATCAAAAAGTAAAAAACAAGAAAGTAGCTATGTTGATTGCTTATTTTATAGGCGTTATCATTTTTATTGATGGTTTATTAAGCATCATGTTCACTGGTATTGTTACACGACCACTAATTGATAAATTTAAAGTATCCAGAGAAAAACTGGCATATATCTGTGATGCTACATCAGCACCAATCAATGCAATTATTCCCCTTAATTCTTGGGGGGCGATGCTTATGGGGCTGATTGGTGCAGAAATTGCAAGTGGAATGATTACTGGTGAGCCCATGAATCTTCTGATTGCTAGTCTTCCCTTTCAGTTTTATAGTATTATTTCTTTGATTACAGTTTTATTCTATATCTTAAGTGGTAAGGACTGGGGTCCAATGAAAAAAGCAGAGATGCGCGTGCAGACAACCGGAAAACTTTATGATGATGGCGTTGTACCGCTTTTAAATGATCAGGATGGTTTTGATGAATTAGTAGTACCAGAAAAAGCCAATAAATTAAATATGATGTTACCTCTTTTCTCACTGATTGGTTGCACTTTTGCAGGACTTTTTATTACTGGCGGTGGTAATATTACAAAAGGTGATGGAACTACATCTATTTTATATTCCGTTACGATTACATTGATTGTTATGTGTATTATGTATTCAAAACAAAAAATAATGACACCAAGTCAGTTTATGGAATATCTTTTAAAAGGTGTTAGCAGTATGATCTCACTTGTTATTCTTCTTGTACTGGCATTTGCAATCGGATCCGTTATTAAATCTTTAGGAACCGGCACATTCCTAGCAGGATTGATTGGTGGAAAAGTAAGTGGTGCATTTGGACCGGCCATTATATTTTTACTTGGAGCTGTTATAGCATTTAGTACGGGAACTAGCTGGGGAACATTCTCCATTATGATGCCGATTGCAATACCGATGGCTGTTGCAATGAATGCTAATATACTTTTAACAATTGGAGCTGTTATTTCAGGTGGAATTTTTGGCGATCATTGTTCACCGATTTCTGATACTACGATTTTATCTTCCATGTCGGTTGGAACGGATTTATTTTCACATGTTAAGACGCAGTTGCCATATTCGCTAGTTGCTGCGAGTTTTGCTACTGTTCTATATATTGCATTTGGTTTTATTATGCAATAAAATAGAATATTTGATTATACTTATATTAATTGAGAGTGTCATATAGGGATAAACCTTAATCCCTATATGACATTCTTTTATTTAGAAAAACATTTGGACGTGGTTATCACTTAAGATAATATATTTATGTATAAAATATATTTCATAAAATATACTGATAGTAATGAACCTTCATAAGAGGCAGTATGAAACAACGAGTCGAGACACTTGCTCTGCTGATTATCGTAGATATGATAATTATTTTTCTCTGTTTGACCGTCTGGCATCAGTGGAATACCGATGCGGCACGATCATCTGCGGCTGCGGAGGAAACGAAAATTTTAGCTTTGACATTTGACGATGGTCCTCATCCAAAATACACGAAGAAACTGTTGGAGGGACTAAAAAAGCGCAATGTCAAAGCTACTTTTTTTTTAGTAGGAGAAAATATAACAGGAAATGAAACTTTAGTGGAACAGATGGCAGAGGATGGACATTTGATAGGAACACATTGCTACAGCCATGAAGATTTGACGAAGAAAAGCGCAGAAGAAGCTTGCAAAGATATTTTAAAAACCAACCAGATGATCGAAGCGATAACGGGGCATCGACCGGAATATATCAGACCGCCTTATGGAATCTGGAGTGCTGAACTGGAAGATTGTGTAGATATGACTACCGTGCTGTGGGATATCGATACGCTGGACTGGAAACGACAGAACCGAGATGCCATTGTAAGACATATTGAGAAAAATGTGGGAAAACATCGAATTATTTTGATGCATGACGTCTTTGAACCGTCGGTGGATGCAGCATTTACGACCATTGACACATTGACAAAGCAGGGATATACTTTTGTTACAATCGATGAGTTAATGATAGATTAGAGAAAGCAAGGGACGGATATGGATTTATTTGATTATATGAGAGAAAACACGATGGAGAAAGAGGCACCACTGGCTTCCAGAATCCGTCCTACTACGTTGGATGAAGTGGTAGGACAGAAACACATCATTGGCAAAGATAAATTGCTCTATCGTGCGATTAAGGCAGATAAACTGGGGTCGATTATATTCTATGGACCGCCCGGAACGGGAAAGACGACATTGGCCAAAGTCATCGCCAATACAACAAGTGCTCGTTTTACCCAATTGAATGCTACGGTAGCCGGAAAAAAAGATATGGAGCAAGTGGTTCAGGAAGCCAAGGATGCTTTGGGGATGTACAATCGCAGAACCATTCTGTTTGTGGATGAGATTCATCGATTTAATAAAAGCCAGCAGGACTATCTGCTTCCTTTTGTAGAAGATGGGACACTTTTGCTGATTGGAGCCACGACAGAGAATCCATATTTTGAGGTAAATGGAGCTCTTATTTCCCGTTCCCGCATATTTGAATTAAAACCGCTTGAAAAGGAAGACATTAAAGAACTTTTAAATCGAGCCATTTATGATAAGGAAAAAGGCATGGGAAGCTACGGCGCAGAAGCAGATGAAGATGCTCTGGATTTCTTGGCAGATGTTGCAGGAGGAGATGCCAGAGCCGCTTTAAATGCGATTGAACTGGGCATCCTGACGACAGAACGTGCTTCCGATGGAATCATCCACATCAATCTGGAAACGGCACAGGAGTGCATTCAAAAACGAGTGGTACGCTACGACAAGGGCGGTGACAATCACTATGATACGGTTTCTGCATTTATTAAAAGTATGAGAGGATCGGATCCGGATGCGGCAGTTTACTATTTGGCGCGCATGCTCTATGCCGGAGAGGACATTAAGTTCATAGCCAGAAGAATTATGATATGTGCATCGGAGGATGTGGGAAATGCAGATCCACAGGCACTTATGGTAGCAGTGAGCGCCGCACAGGCAGTCGAACGAATCGGACTTCCCGAAGCCAGAATCATTTTATCCCAGGCGGTCACCTATGTGGCCTCGGCACCCAAGAGCAATGCCGCGAATACGGCTATAGATGAAGCTGCAAAGGCGGTGAGCGGGCAGAGTATGGCACAGGTTCCGGCCCATTTGCAGGACAAGCATTATAGCGGAGCGGAGAAGATGGGACGGGGACTGGATTATAAATATGCCCATGACTACCCGAACCACTATGTTAAACAACAGTATCTGCCCGATGAGATGAAAGGGGCATCTTTTTATCGTCCCTCGGAGAATGGCTATGAAGAACAGATTGGAGAGTGGCTTCGCTTTTTAAAAAAAGATGAAATATAATATGTGTGTCCTCGCGGAGTATTAACTTAAAATTTGACATTATACCGAGCAAGTCCCTGATAATCAAGCAGAGCAGGCTTGTGTTTAAATAAGTTAGCGGAAACAAGTTACAGAATACAAAACTATTATTATAGTTATAATAAAAACAGCTTGATTAACTGTCGCGAAAATAATATAATAATTGCGACAGTATTAGCGAGGAGGTGTGATTATTGTCAGAGCTAAATTATACAGAGCAAATAATGGAAAAAATTAATAATGCCAGTCGTGAGGATGTATTTATTGCTGTCGATTTTCTTGATATTGCAGACTATCATACGGTTCGCCAAGCACTGCTTCGACTAAGTAAATATGGAAAAATTCAAAAGATTATGAATGGTATTTATTATTGCCCACAGTATAGTGAATTACTTCAGGAATACGAGGCACCATCTCCGAGCAAGGTTGCTATGGCAATAGCAAGAAAATTCAATTGGACAATAGCACCATCTGGCAATACTGCATTGAACCAATTAGGACTATCCACACAAGTAACAGCAAAGTGGAATTATATAAGTGATGGACCATACCATACATTTGAGATTGGTGGATTTGAGTTAGAATTTAAACATAGAAATAATAAAGAAATATCAGGAATGTCATATAAAACAGCTATGGTCATTCAGGCATTTAAGACGATAGGAAAAGATCAGATTACGGAGGAAGCAAAGGTCATATTAAAAAAGCATCTTTCTAGCGAAGAAAAAGAAAAGTTGTTGCTAGAAGGTAAACAGACAACGATATGGATTTACAACGTAATCAAAGAAATCAGTGAGGGTTAGCAAATGTATCGTATAGTAAAATACAGTGAAGATGAGCGAAGAATTCTTTTTCGTAATACATCACAAAAAATGAATATCCATGAGGCAATTATAGAAAAAGACTTTTGGGTATGTCTCACGCTAGGCTACCTCTTTCACAAATGCGAATATGGAAAAGTATTTACCTTCAAAGGTGGAACAAGTTTGTCTAAATGTTATGGTTTAATTCATAGATTTTCAGAAGATATAGACCTTATTTTAGATTGGAGAACTTTAGGATACCAGGTAGATGAACCTTGGGAAGAACGATCTAATACCAAACAAGATGCATTTAATAAAGAAGCAAATCATAGAGCGGAGTATTTCTTGCGAGATATATTGCTACCTATATTAAAGAAAGATCTTTCCGATATTATGGGAGAAGAGGCACAGTTCTATATTGATGAAGTAGATCCACAGACGATATGCTTTAGTTATCCGCATATATTTCAAACAGAATCAATCATGCAAGTGATTCGATTAGAGATTGGAGCTCTAGCAGCATGGACACCTGCAAAAGAAGTTTCTATAGAACCATATGCAGCAGAGTGCTATCCAAAAGCATTTGAACAAAAAGAAACGATAGTATTAACTGCAGCTCCAGCAAGAACTTTTTGGGAGAAAGTTACAATATTACATCACGAAGCTAACCGCCCAGAGAATCTTCCGATGCCAGAACGTTACTCAAGACATTATTATGATTTGTATTGTATAGCACACTCTGAAAATAAGAAACCGGCCTTTGATGATATAGAGCTCTTGAGAAGAGTAGTTCAATTTAAAATGAAATTCTACCCAAGAAAATGGGCGCGGTATGAGATGGCAGTCCCAGGAAAAATGAAACTTATTCCACCATATTACCGATGGGAAGCGCTTAGAAAAGATTATGAAAACATGAGTGAAATGATGTTTGGAGAGTCCCCATCATTTGATGAATTAATGACGTACATATTAGAGTTAGAGACTGAAATCAACCAGCTTTAGAGATGAAAAAAGATGAAATATAAAGAAAAATTTGCAATTTGGAAAAAGTAGTATATAATAGATAAGAGAGCAATATCTTAGCGTTTCTGATATCGAACCACTTCCCATTTGAGCAGATTAAAATTTAATAGTGTAAGAGGAGAATTATATGAGGGAAAAATTAAAGACCTTGTCTTTGCCGCAGCTTCGTGAATTAGCAAAAACACAGGGAATTAAAGGCATCACTGTCCTTAAAAAAGCAGAAATTATAGACAAACTGTGCGAGATCGGGGAGCAGACCGAGAATGAAAAAGTTGAACCGGAAGCAAAACAGGAAGAAGCTGCCAAGCAGGAACCAATCGTGAGGCAAGAACCGGTCGTGAGACAGGAGCCGATTGTGAGACAGGCGCTGGTTGTAAGACAAGCACAGCCAAGAGTGGAGGCATCGCCCAGAAATGATCTTCAGGAACTGGACAGTGGAATCGATGCAGAAGGAA
>JAVWRQ010000001.1:20306-37262 GCA_036634775.1 Clostridium sp. | reverse complement strand
GCATCGCCCAGAAATGATCTTCAGGAACTGGACAGTGGAATCGATGCAGAAGGAATCTTGGAAGTCATGCCGGACGGGTTTGGCTTTATTCGATGCGAGAATTTTTTGCCGGGTGAGAACGATGTCTATGTGGCACCATCCCAGATTCGCCGTTTCAACTTAAAAACGGGCGATGTAATCAGAGGCAGCCGAAGAGTGAAGACCGCAACCGAAAAGTTTGGTGCTTTATTATATATCAGTACAATTAATGGTTATCCGGGCAGCGTAGTGGAAAAAAGACCGAATTTCGAGAACTTGACTCCTATTTTCCCTAATAAACGTCTTCATTTGGAGGTTCCGGGACAGCGAAATTCACCGGCGATGAGAATCGTAGACCTTTTATCCCCGATTGGAAAAGGGCAGAGAGGTATGATTGTATCACCGCCAAAAGCAGGTAAGACCACTTTGCTGAAACAAGTAGCACAGGCCGTGACGATGAATCATCCGGATATGCATTTGATTATTTTACTCATTGATGAACGTCCTGAGGAGGTTACCGATATCAAGGAGGCCATCATAGGACCGGAAGTAGAAGTTATATATTCCACGTTTGATGAGCTGCCCGAACGACATAAACGAGTGTCCGAGATGGTAATTGAACGGGCGAAACGTCTGGTGGAACATGGCAGGGACGTTATGATCCTTTTAGACAGTATTACACGTCTTGCCAGAGCTTATAACATGGTCGTACCACCCAGTGGTCGTACCCTTTCGGGTGGTCTTGATCCGGCGGCTCTGCACATGCCAAAACGAATTTTCGGCGCGGCAAGAAATATGAGAGAAGGCGGCAGCCTGACCATTCTGGCTACGGCACTGATTGATACCGGAAGCCGTATGGATGATGTTATTTATGAGGAATTTAAAGGTACCGGCAACATGGAACTGGTACTGGATAGAAAACTTTCAGAGAAACGCGTGTTCCCGGCCATCGATATTCTGAAATCGGGCACAAGGCGGGATGACCTTTTACTTTCCCCAGAAGAAGCCGAGGCGGTGGATGTTATCCACAAGGCCACGAATACATTAAAACCGGAAGAGTCCGTAGAACGTATTTTAGATCTCTTTACTAAAACAAAGAATAATGCAGAGTTTGTAGAGATTACCAGAAAACGCAAATTCTTCTAAAATTATTCGAATCTGTATCTTGCAATATGATATTCATTATGCTATACTTGGTAGGCTGTATTATTTGGCGATCATTTTAGCGGCGTTACCAGCAACTATTGATTGCATTAGTGATACAGAACGAGCGGTCGGAAATCGCACAAGAAAAATCAGAGAGGTGACAATCATGAAAGAAGGAATCCATCCAGCTTATTATCAGGCAAACGTTGTTTGCAACTGTGGTAATGAATTCGTAACCGGTTCTACAAAGAAAGATATCCACGTAGAAGTTTGTTCCAAATGCCATTCATTCTACACAGGTCAGCAGAAAGCTGCAGCAGCTCGTGGACGTATTGATAAATTCAATCGTAAATACGGCGTGAACGCAAGCAATTAGGATTGAGAGACATAGGGGGTTGGGTTTTAGTGGCGACATTAAACTCAACCTTTTTGTTTTTAATAGGAGAAACAATATATGAAATATTCCGGAATAGGCGGCCAGGCCGTCATAGAGGGTATCATGATGATGAATCATGATGATTATGCCGTAGCGGTGAGAAAACCGGACGGGGAAATCGAAGTAAAGAAAGACAAGTATGTCAGCATGACGAGAAAATCAAAGCTCCTGTCTCTGCCACTGATCAGAGGTGTGTTCCGATTTGCGGATTCCATGATTGTGGGTATGAGAACACTGACTTATTCGGCTAGCTTTTTTGAAGATGACGAGGATGAAAAACCAAGCAAATTTGAAGCATTTTTAGACCGGGTATTCGGTGAGAAACTGGAAAGTGCCATTATGGCATTTGTCATGGTGCTGTCCTTTATTCTGGCGATTGGGGTATTTATGATACTTCCCCTGATCATTGCCGATTTTTTTCGCAAGTTCATCGCATCGGAGAATGTGATGGCGATACTGGAAGGTGTCATCCGAATCGCTATCTTTATCGCATATATAAAACTGGTATCACATATGGAAGATATCAAACGCACCTTTATGTATCACGGGGCAGAGCACAAGTGCATTAACTGTATCGAACACGGCCATGCACTGACCGTGGAAAATGTACGGAACAGTTCCAAGGAACATAAGAGATGCGGAACCAGTTTTCTTTTGATCGTCATGGTAATCAGTATTTTGTTTTTCATGGTGGTTCGAGTGGATGGTATCTGGCCTCGCATCATTAGCCGAGTGGTTCTGATTCCCGTTATTGCAGGTGTTTCATATGAGATTCTGCAGCTTGCGGGACGGAGCAATTCCAAATTCATGGATATGGTCAGTCGCCCGGGGATGTGGATGCAGGCACTTACAACGAAGGAACCGGACGATACGATGATCGAGGTCGCTATCGCAGCGACGGAAGCCGTATTTGACTGGGAACAGTATTTAAAAGAAAATTATTTGGGGAAGAATGCATGAAAGAAGAATGCATGAGGACGGGACGCAGGAGTGAAGAGGCAGGAAGTGCTGCTTCGACATGGCAGCAGCTTTTGGATGAGGGAGTCCGCATCTTACGCACTGCCGGTATAACAGAAGCAGATCTGGACGCATGGTATCTTCTGTCGGCTGCCTTTCAAATCGATCGCGTTCATTTCCTCATGGATCGGACTCGTCCTGTGTCTGCAGAGCAACTGAAAGTGGGTCAGCCCATATATCAGGATTATCTAAAGCGCAGGGCAGAGCACATACCATTTCAGCAGATTTTGGGTGTGCAGGAATTCATGGGTCTGGAATTTTATGTGAATGAACATGTGTTGATACCCAGACAGGATACCGAGAAGCTGGTAGAAGAAGTGCTGAAGCACCATCGGGAAAACGATTGCTCGGTTCTGGATATGTGCACCGGTTCGGGATGTATCGCCATCAGTCTGGCAGTGTTGGGCGGATATGACTGTATAACGGCAGCAGACCGATCTTTAGAGGCGCTTAAAGTAGCAAAAAAGAATGGCAGCAGTCTCCTTGAGGGGAGAAAACAGCTTGTTTTTATAGAGAGTGATATGTTTTCCAATCTGGATGCGGCAGAGAAATATGACATTATTGTGTCAAATCCTCCGTATATTCCATCTTCTGTGATAGAGGAACTGGCACCGGAAGTGCGAGAACATGAGCCGCGTATGGCATTGGATGGTGCTGAAGACGGGCTGTATTTTTACCGGATTCTTTCCGATAAAAGCAGAGCGTATTTAAACGATGGTGGTAGTATTTATTTTGAGATAGGATATGACCAGGCGGAGGCAGTGACCGGACTGCTTTTGAATGATGGATATAAAGAAGTGAAGGTAATAAAGGATGAACCGGGGCTGGATCGCGTAGTAGAAGCGGTGTGGCATTGCAAATAGGAGGTTTTTATGTTTGATCGATTGGATGATTTGCTGATTCGATATGAAGAATTGATGGAGGAACTGAATAATCCTTCCGTAGCGGAAGATCAGAAGAAATTCCGCAAGATAATGAAGGAACAGTCAGATTTGGCTCCCCTTGTAGATACGTATAGGCAGTATAAACAGGCGAATCAGGATGCGAAAGACAGTCTGACTCTTTTGACGGAAGAGTCAGATGAAGAGATGCGCGATATGGCAAAAGAAGAACTTCTGGATGCCAAGAAGCGAATCGAGCAGTTGGAAGAAGAGCTAAAGATTTTACTGCTCCCGAAGGATCCCAATGACGATAAGAACGTCATGGTAGAGATTCGTGCCGGTGCCGGTGGCGATGAGGCAGCGCTGTTCGCCTCAGAACTGTATCGGATGTATGTGCGCTTTTCAGAGCGCAACCGTTGGAAGACAGAACTGGTGAGCATAAATGAGAATGGAATCGGTGGTTTTAAGGAAGTGGTCTTTATGATCACAGGACAGGGCGCTTATTCCAAATTAAAATATGAGAGCGGTGTGCACCGTGTGCAGCGTGTACCGGAGACTGAATCGGGCGGTCGTATCCATACTTCTACCGCTACGGTCGCGATTATGCCGGAAGCGGAAGAAGTGGACGTAGTGATTGATGAGCATGATATCCGCATCGATGTTATGCGTGCATCGGGAAATGGCGGTCAGTGTGTTAATACCACGGACTCTGCGGTACGTTTGACTCACAACCCTACCGGTATCGTGATTTACAGCCAGACGGAGAAGTCACAGCTTCAGAATAAGGAAAAGGCATTTCGCCTGCTGCGTTCTAAGTTGTATGATCTGGAATTAGAAAAACGACAGAATGAAGATTCTAAAACCCGCCTTGGTCAAATTGGCACCGGCGACCGTTCCGAGAAGATCCGTACCTATAACTTTCCACAGGGACGTGTAACGGAGCATCGAATTAAGTTGACACTTTATAAGATCGATTCTATTATGGATGGAGATTTATATGAACTCATCGACAGTCTGATTGCAGCCGATCAGGCAGCGAAATTGACGAAGATGGGTGAGAACTAAAGTGAAGCCGAAGTATTTTTAAGTTGAATCTCAATAGGACTTATATTAGTTTAAATGGCTGATATGAGTCTTTTTGACTTTTACGGAGGATGATGGATGATGAAAGGGACGAATAAACGAAAACGGAGTGCACTGGATCTGATCTTAGCAGTAGGTATTATTTGCTGCGCGGTATTTTTATGCATTGAGCCTATAAAAAATTGGCAGACTGAGCGGGAACAGGAACGCATACGGGCTCTGGCAGAACAAACGCAGGAGGCAGAAACAGAGCTGGTAACGACAGCGGATGAGACGGAAGAGACAACAAAGGCTTACGATTCGCCTATTGATTTTGAGGAGCTTCGCAAGATAAATCCGGATATTGTGGCATGGCTTAAGATACCGGGGACCAAAATTGATTATCCGGTGGTACAGACTACGGATAATGAAACTTATTTAAAGAGGACCTTTGAGGGCGCAATCAGTGCAGAAGGTACTGTCTACCTGGACTGTGACAGTGACGGCAGTCTGATGGGACATCACAGCATTATATACGGGCACCATATGAAGAATAAGTCGATGTTTACCGATATTGTGAAATTTAAAGAAAAAGATTTTTTTGATCAGCATCGGGAGATCATACTGTATACACCGGAGCGTGAACTTCATCTTAAGACAGTGGCAGCTTTGTATGGGGATGCCGATGGAGAGAAGCGGAGAACAACGTTTGCATCACAGGAGAAGATGAATGAATATCTGGATGTTCAGACCCAAAAATGCAGCTTTCGGGAATTGCCAAAGGGCGATGTGAAACAAATCTATTCATTCGTGACCTGCAGCTATGAATTTGAGAATGCCAGAACCATACTCTATGCGGTAAATGAAGAATAACAAAGAAAATTAAGGCATTTGTAAGTCATATGAGTTTACAAAAGTGTCGCATTTGTGCTATATTTACTGATAGTTAAACATTCGGCGGCATTGCCGGCGGAATTACAAAATACAGGATCAAGACGAGGAGAAAACATGAAGGGTATCGTTTTAGCAGGCGGTTCAGGAACGCGCCTGTATCCACTCACGAAAGTAACATCCAAGCAGTTGTTGCCAATTTATGACAAACCCATGATTTATTACCCGCTTTCCGTGCTGATGAATGCCGGAATTCGTGACATACTGATTATTTCCACACCGGATGACACACCCAGATTTAAAGAATTATTTGGTGATGGACACCAGTTTGGCATCAATTTAAGCTATGCAGTACAGCCCAGCCCCGACGGACTGGCTCAGGCCTTTATTATTGGTGAAGATTTTATCAGTTCTGATTCCGTGGCCATGGTCTTGGGAGATAATATTTTCCAGGGACAGGGACTTAGAAAACGTCTGCGGGCAGCGGCAGGTAAGGCGACGGGAGCCACCGTATTCGGTTACTATGTAGATGATCCGGAACGTTTTGGCATCGTGGAATTCGATAAAGACGGTAAAGCGATTTCACTGGAGGAGAAGCCTACAGAACCAAAGTCTAATTACTGCGTGACCGGTCTGTATTTCTATGACAACCGCGTGGTAGAGTATGCAAAGAACCTGAAACCATCTTCCCGTGGAGAATTGGAAATCACGGATTTGAACCGCGTTTATCTGGAGAATGGCGACTTAGATGTTATTCTGTTGGGACAGGGATTTACCTGGTTGGATACAGGAACGCATGAATCTCTGGTAGAAGCGACTAATTTCGTTATGACAGTCGAGACACATCAGCACAGAAAGATTGCCTGTCTGGAGGAAATCGCCTATCAGAACGGTTGGATCAGCCGAGAAGAAGTGTTGGCTGCCTATGAAGTTTATAAGAAAAATCAGTATGGAAAATATCTAAAAGACGTACTGGATGGTAAGTATGTAGATAAATTACAGCAGGATTAAGGAGAATATGTCATGAAAATTATCGTAACAGGTGGTGCCGGTTTTATCGGTGGAAACTTTGTACATCATATGGTCAATAAATACCCGGATTATGAGATTTTGAATCTGGATCTGCTCACTTATGCAGGTAACTTAGAGACGCTTAAACCGGTAGAAGGTAAACCTAATTATCGATTTGTAAAAGGTGATATTGCCGACCGCAAGTTCATCTTTGATTTATTTGAAAAAGAGAAACCGGATATGGTAGTGAACTTTGCGGCAGAGAGCCATGTGGATCGTTCAATCACAGACCCAGAGACATTCGTCCGCACGAACGTTATGGGAACCACTACCTTGTTGGACGCCTGCCGGGAGTTCGGAATCAAGCGATATCATCAGGTGTCGACCGATGAAGTGTATGGTGACCTGCCTCTGGATCGACCGGATCTGTTTTTTACAGAAGAGACACCGCTTCATACCTCCAGTCCCTATTCTTCATCTAAAGCAAGTGCCGATCTGTTCGTACTGGCTTACAATCGGACTTATGGGATGCCGGTGACGGTATCCAGATGTTCCAATAACTACGGACCATATCATTTCCCGGAGAAATTGATTCCGCTTATGATCAGCCGTGCACTGGCAGATGAACAACTTCCTGTATATGGAGACGGAGCGAATGTGCGTGACTGGCTCCATGTATCCGATCACTGTGAAGCCATTGATTTGATTCTTCACAAAGGCCGTATTGGTGAGGTTTATAACATCGGCGGTCATAATGAAAGAACGAACTTACAGGTGGTAAAGACGATTCTTAAGGCTCTTAATAAGCCGGAGAGTCTGATTCACTATGTGACAGACCGTCCGGGACACGATCAGCGCTATGCCATCGACCCAACGAAGATTGAGACCGAGCTGGGATGGAAACCACAGTATAACTTTGATACGGGCATTCAGCAGACGATTGACTGGTATCTGACCCACGAGGATTGGTGGAAACACATCTTAAGCGGTGAGTACAGCCGGTATTTTGAGAGTATGTATGGAGAACGATTATAATGAGAGTATTAGTGACAGGAGCAAAAGGCCAGTTAGGCACGGATGTAGTAAATGAATTGAATGAGCGCGGGATTGAAGCGATAGGCGTTGATGTGCAGGAGATGGATATTACGGATGCTTCTGCATGCAGACGTGTTATTTCTGAGGAAAAACCGGATGCAGTGATTCATTGTGCAGCATATACTGCAGTAGATGCTGCAGAAGATAATGTGGAGTTATGTCATAGAATCAACGCAGAAGGTACAAGAAATATTGCCGAAGTATGCAAGGATCTGGATATCAAGATGATGTATATCAGTACCGATTATGTATTTAATGGTACCGGTGAGACACCATGGCAGCCGGATGACCGAAGAGAACCGCTCAATGTATACGGTCAGGCAAAGTATGAAGGCGAATTAGCGATAGAAGAACTATTACAAAAATATTTTATTGTGCGTATTGCATGGGTATTTGGTGTAAATGGAAAGAACTTTGTCAAGACGATGCTGCGCTTGGGAAAAGAGAACCGAGCTGTGAGTGTGGTGGATGACCAGATTGGTTCCCCTACTTATACTTATGATCTGGCCAGACTTCTCGTCGATATGATTCAGTCGGAGCAATATGGCCGTTATCATGCGACCAATGAAGGATTGTGCAGCTGGTATGAATTTGCCGTAGAGATATTTAAACAGGCCGGTATGTCAGAGGTTAAAGTGACACCGGTGGACAGCAGCAAGTTTCCGTCCAAAGCCAAGAGACCGAGTAATAGCCGTATTAGTAAGGATAAACTGGAAGAAAACGGTTTTGAGCGCCTCCCGTCATGGCAGAATGCTCTTTCCAGATATTTAAAAGAAATTTTATAGGAGGATTCACATTGGGAAAATATTTTGGAACAGATGGCTTCCGTGGAGAAGCAAATATAGATTTAACAGTAGAGGATGCCTATAAAGTAGGACGATTCTTAGGTTGGTATTATGGAAGAAAGACTCCCGATACCCGCTGCCGAATCGTGATAGGTAAAGATACAAGAAGAAGCAGTTACATGTTTGAATACTCTTTGGTAGCAGGACTTACTGCGTCGGGAGCGGATGCGTATCTGCTTCACGTGACGACGACCCCCAGTGTATCTTATGTGGTACGAACCGAAGAATTCAACTGTGGTATCATGATTTCCGCCAGTCATAACCCTTATTATGACAACGGAATTAAGGTGATCAATGAACGCGGAGAAAAACTGGAAGAAGAAGTTATTACTGAGATAGAAAAATATCTGGATGGTGAGACCGGAGAGATTCCTTACGCAAAGAGAGATGCCATCGGACGTACCGTGGATTTTGCGGCAGGCAGAAATCGTTATATCGGTTATCTGATTTCTGTGGCTACCCGTTCATTTAAGAATATGAGAGTGGGACTGGACTGCGCGAATGGCAGTGCTTCTTCGATTGCAAAGAACGTATTTGATGCACTGGGAGCAGAAACTCACGTAATCAGCAGCGATCCGGATGGATTGAATATTAACACGAATTGTGGTTCTACTCATATCGGGCAGCTTCAGGCGTTCGTAAAAGCAAATAAACTGGATGTGGGCTTTGCCTATGACGGAGATGCCGACCGCTGTCTGGCTGTAGATGAGAATGGTGAACTGGTAGACGGCGATATCATTATGTTCATCTGCGGAAAGTATATGAAACAGCAGGGAACGCTGGTAAACAACACGGTGGTTACGACCATCATGTCTAATTTTGGCTTATACAAAGCATTTGATCGTGAAAAAATCGCATATGAGAAGACAGCCGTAGGCGATAAGTATGTCTATGAAAATATGGCACAGAATGGTCACTGCCTAGGCGGCGAACAGTCGGGACATATCATTTTCAGTAAACACGCCACCACCGGAGATGGTATCTTAACCTCTTTAAAGGTGATGGAAGCGATACTGGAAAAGAAGCAGAGTCTTTCTAAACTGGCATCGGAGATTGAGATATATCCTCAGGTGCTAACGAATGTGAAGGTAAAGAATAAGACAGAAGCTCAGGATGATGCGGATGTTCAGGCTGAAGTTCAGAAGGTAACAGAAGCTTTGGGGGACAGTGGACGGATTCTGCTACGCCAAAGTGGCACAGAACCGGTTGTACGGGTGATGGTAGAGGCCGAGACGGATGCCATTTGCAGCAAATATGTCAATCAAGTCATTGAAGTGATGAAGAAGAAAGGCCATGTGCTGTAATTATGCGGGAACAATTAACGGAGAGCGATGTACTGAAAATTCAGGAAGAAATCACCAACCGAAAGCTGGTTGTCCGAAAAGAGGCAATCGAAGCGGTGAAGGAAGCGAGAGCTCACGGAGATCTGAGTGAGAATTTTGAATACTACGCAGCCAAGAAAGATAAGAATGCCAATGAGAGCCGTATCCGCTATCTGGAGAATATGCTGCGGAATGCCAGCGTGATATCGGATACATCAAGCACCGATGAGATTGGATTAAATGATACGGTGACGCTTTATTTTGAAGAGGATGACGAGGAGGAAGTTTACCGACTCGTCACCAGTATCAGGGGCAATTCCATGAAGGGATTGATCAGCATTGAGTCACCTCTTGGAAAGGCAGTCAGAGGGCGAACCGTCGGCGATCATGTACAGGTGAAGATCAGTGACAAGAGCGAATACACGGTGATCGTGAGAACAATCGAAAAAACCGGAGACGATGGCGATGATAAAATCCGATCTTTCTAAAAAAAATATAAACTTTCTAAAATAGTTGTTGAAATTGTCCATAATCTCACCTATAATGAAAGTAAGTATCGCGATAATTAACAAAGTTATCGAGAAGGAGGAGAGAGTATGAATATAATGTTTTTTGTAGGTTTGGGTTCGGTTGCCGCTTTGCTTTTTGCAGCAGCTATGTTTGTCAAGGTGAAAAAGCAGCCGGAAGGCAGTGCTGAGATGATTAAGATTTCAGCGGCGGTAGGAAAAGGTGCTAATGCCTATCTGAAGAGACAGTATACGGGCGTAGCTATATTTTTCGCAGTAGCATTCTGTATATTGCTGGCGATGGCATTTGGAGGATTTTTAAGCTTCTTCACACCGTTTGCATTCCTTTCAGGAGGATTTTTCTCGGGTCTTTCCGGATTCATCGGAATGCGTACTGCTACGATGGCAAACTGCCGTACGGCAGAAGGTGCATCACACAGCTTGAATCGCGGTCTTAAGGTTGCATTTTCCGCAGGTTCGGTTATGGGATTTACCGTAGTAGGTCTGGGTCTTCTGGATCTGACCATCTGGTACACGGTTTTGGAGATGGTGTTCCGTCATCTTCCGGAGACAGAGAAGATTACGCAGATTACAGCAAATATGCTGACATTTGGTATGGGTGCTTCCAGTATGGCACTGTTCGCCCGTGTAGGCGGCGGTATCTTTACAAAAGCAGCCGATGTAGGTGCTGATTTGGTTGGTAAAGTCGAAGCGGGAATTCCCGAAGACGATCCAAGAAACCCAGCAGTTATAGCAGATAACGTAGGTGATAACGTAGGTGATGTGGCCGGTATGGGCGCAGATCTCTATGAGTCTTATGTAGGTTCAATCGTTTCCACAGCTGCACTGGCAGTGGCAGCCGGATTCGGAACCAGAGGTGTGGCAGTGCCGATGATACTGGCAGCACTGGGCGTAGTAGCATCGATGGTGGGAACACTTTTTGTTAATACAAAAGAAGATGCTTCACAGAAGAGTCTGTTACAGGCACTTCGTAAAGGTACCAATATCAGTGCATTGTTGATTGTAGTAGCTTCTTTCTTTGCAATTAAGATCATACTTCCGGGCCATATGGGCGTTTACATAGCCATTCTTTCCGGTCTGGTAGCCGGTGTGGCGATTGGTGCCATTACAGAATATTATACATCCGATACTTATAAACCAACGCAGCGACTGGCAGCAGCCAGCGAGACAGGTGCAGCAACCGTTATTATCAGTGGTCTGTCCCTGGGTATGCTTTCTACTGTAGCTCCGGTTCTGATTGTAGGTGTTTCCGTATTGGTCAGCTACTTCTGCTCCGGTGGTGCGGCTGATTTCAACATGGGACTTTATGGCATCGGTGTTTCGGCAGTTGGTATGCTTTCTACCCTGGGTATCACATTAGCAACCGATGCTTATGGTCCAATTGCAGATAATGCAGGCGGTATTGCCGAGATGACTCATATGCCGGCAGAAGTAAGAGAACGTACCGATGCTCTGGATTCTCTGGGTAATACAACGGCAGCGACCGGCAAAGGATTCGCTATTGGTTCTGCTGCACTTACTGCATTAGCTCTGATTGCTTCTTATATTGATAAAGTACATCAGATTGATCCGACCTTTGTTCTGGATTTGACGATTACGAACCCGACGGTTCTGATCGGTTTGCTGATTGGCGGTATGCTGCCATTCTTATTTGCCGCTCTGACTATGGATGCGGTAGGTAAAGCAGCACAAGCGATTGTAATCGAAGTACGCCGTCAGTTTAAGACGATTGCAGGCATCATGGAAGGTACCACGGAACCGGATTATGAAGCTTGTGTAGATATGTGTACCAAGTCAGCTCAGAAACTGATGCTGGCACCGGCATTGATTGCCGTTATTGTACCTATTGTAGTTGGTCTGATCTTAGGCGTTAATGGCGTAGCCGGACTTTTGGCAGGTAACACAGTTACCGGTTTCGTACTGGCCGTTATGATGTCCAATGCAGGCGGTGCTTGGGATAATGCCAAGAAGTATATTGAGAGTGGTGCTCACGGCGGCAAAGGCAGTGATTGCCATAAGGCAGCAGTCGTTGGCGATACCGTTGGCGATCCATTTAAAGATACGTCAGGTCCGTCCATCAACATATTAATCAAATTGACATCGATGGTCTCTATCGTATTTGCAGGCTTAGTCGTAGCTGTGCATTTATTATAAAAGTCATCGGATAAGAAAAGCGGGCTGCTGCGATTGTGTAAAGTACAGCCCGCTTTTTATAACGCAGAATAGGAGAATAGGTGTGAAATCAGAATTAAGATTTGAAGAGAAAGTCATGATGGCCTCTGATTTGGGAAAAATGACAGATGTGCCGGATTTAGTGGGAAGCCGCATTCTTCAGAACAATCTGGAATTCCATTTAGATGAAGAGGATGAGATCTATGAGGCTTATGGAAAAAAGACTAATTCTTACCCCTACAGACAATATAATGTCTACAATCGGGAATTAAAAGAGAAAATATTTAAAATTGCCATTTTGGAAAATGACTTTATACGGGCTGCTTTTTTGCCGGAGCTGGGAGGTCGCTTATGGGAACTGATTGATAAGCAGACCGGTAAGAATCTACTGTATACGAATGATGTTATTCGCTACAGTAATCTAGCAGTCAGAAATGCATGGTTCAGCGGCGGCGTGGAGTGGAACCTCGGTGTAATTGGTCATTCTCCGTTTACGACCGAACCATTATATACAGCTGAAGTGGCCGATGAAGAGGGAAATCCCGTACTGCGTATGTACGAGTATGAACGCATCAGAGGTGTGGAATACCAGATGGATTTTTGGCTGGGAGAGACGGATACATTCCTGAACTGTCGAATGAGAATTGTAAATTCCGGTAAAAAAGTGATTCCCATGTACTGGTGGAGCAATATGGCAGTGCCGGAATATGAGAATGGAAGAATCGTTGTACCGGCCAAACAGGCCTATACCTCTCGTGGAAGCGATGTCTATAAGGTAGATATTCCCGTGGTGGAGCAGGTGGATATTACCCATTACACCGATATACCGGGACAGGTAGACTATTTCTTCGATATACCGGAAGAGGCGCCTAAATTTATTGCCAACTTAGATGATTCCGGATACGGATTACTGCATGTCTCTACCCAGCGTCTGAGAAGTCGAAAACTGTTCTCATGGGGAAATAATAAAGGATCCGAACGCTGGCAGGATTTCCTTACCTGTGATGCGGGACGATATGTGGAGATACAGGCAGGACTGGGGAAAACTCAGTATGGATGTATTCCCATGGCACCCCATACGACTTGGGAATGGATGGAACAGTATGGTTCTATTCGTATTCCAAAAGAGAAAAAAGATGGCGATTATGACAAACTGCGCAACCTGGTAGAAGAGGCAGTAAGGCAAGAAGTTGTGAATCGAGCCATTGAGAATAAACTTAAGAAATATAAAACAGTAGCACTTACTCCGGGAACCTTGGTTTACAAAGGAAGCGGATATGGAGCATTAGAGAAAAAAATACGGGCATTTTGCGGTGTCAGGAACCTATCCGGCCATTTGTCTTATAGTAGTTATATAGACAGCACCGATAAAATCAATCACACGACATGGATGGATTTTCTGAAGACCGGAATCTTTATGGACGCATCTCCGGAGAATGCTCCGGACGACTTCATGTGCGATGAGATTTTTTTTGACAAACTAAAAGAAACTATTTCGTCTGTTAATAAAGACAACTGGTATGCGCATTACCAACTGGGAATTATGTATGTAATTCATGAGAATTTTACAGCAGCGGAGTCAGAACTCAGAGCATCATTGAAGCTGAATGAATCTCCATGGGCTTATCATGGTTTAGCCTCAATTTATCTGATTTTAGATAAAAAAGAACAGTCCCGAAAAAATATGATGGCGGGACTGAAGATGCGTGATACGGATCTTGGATATGTAAAAGAAGGATTTAAACTGCTTTTGGCAGCAGGCGGATATGCGGATCTTCTTAAAATCCATGAATTACTTTCCGAGGAACTTAAATCCGAAAGCAGAATTCAGTTTGATTATATGCTCTCTCTGGCAAAAACAGGAGAGATTGCGAAGGCGCAGGAGATGCTGCAACCGGGATTTATCCTAGATGATCTCCGAGAGTGTGAAGACAGCGTCAGCGATTTATGGAGAGAACTGAACACTGCCTCAGCACAGAAATCCGGAGAAAGTAGATTACAGGAAGTGCCACAGGAGTGGAATTTTAGCTCACTGTAAGAAAAACAGAACGTGGGGAGACGGCTATTGAGCCATGTCTTCCCATTTTTTGCGTTCGACGAACCGCCCCATAAAGAAAGCAATAATACCGACACCGATTCCGGTCTGCACGCAGAAGAGGAGACTTTCTACCTCCCCGGGCAGCTCCCCGTGTATGAGGGTTTCCATGATCGGCGTAAACCAGGGTTCGTATTCTTCACCGCGGATTTCGGTAATCATCTGACTTCCGGCATCATCCGAACCGCCAAATTCAGCACCTTTTAGGGCAAAAAGCGGTACAATGGCGATAATCAGTGCAATAGTCAAAAGTAGCAGAACCATTTTTTTGTTTTTGCTCATCTTATTTATCTTGCTCATCTTATTTTGCCTCCTTCATAAATCCAATTGATGTCAGTTCGGATTTCGCATAGGTTTCCAATCCAATCATGATGATTACGGTTAAAATGCCTTCGATGATGGCCAGAGGGAGCTGAGTGGGGGCGAATACGCCTAAAAACTTCAGGGCAGAAGCACTTACCCCACCGACTTCCGACGGATAAGCCAGTGCCAGTTGGAATGCAGTGACACAATAGGTGCACAGATCCCCGAGAGCGGCGGCCAGAAAAATAGAAACCATCTTATTGATTTTTAGCTTTTTACAGATAAAATAAATCCCAAATGATATAAATGGTCCGGCAATAGCCATAGAAAATGTATTGGCACCCAGAGACGTAAGACCACCGTGAGCCAGTAAAATAGCCTGAAATAGCAGGACGATGATTCCCAGTATGCTGACAGCAGATGGTCCAAAGAGGATGGCACCCAGTCCGGTTCCGGTCATGTGAGAACAGCTTCCCGTCACCGACGGAATCTTCAGCGATGAAATCACGAAGATGAATGCACCGGCCATAGCTAAAATGGTAATTGCCTTTCGATCTTTCTTTAGCGTTTTGTCGATTGAGATAAAACCGGCTACGAGAAATGGGATACAGACCGCCCCCCATGCGATGCAGTATTTCACAGGAAGATAGCCCTCCATGATGTGCATACCAAAAGCAGATGGTATTACTGCAAATACCATGGAAAATACCATGGAAAAACTCATAAATCGTTTCTGTTTCTTTGTCATTTTTTCTCCTTTTCTGTTATAAAAAAAGATGCCCCATCTGATGATTCCCACTCATCAAATTGACATCAAGTATAGTCCCATGGGAGAAATCCCAAAGAGACTTTTTGCAGCGGTTATCCATCGTAACCTTCTGCACCTATGTGTGAAAGGCAGGTCTTCTGACTCTGGAATCGTCACGCTCACTCATCTTCCCGGTTTCCCAGTGATTTCATAAGTGGCGCTCCCCCAATACAGCGGCGGGACCGTAGGGGACTCACACCCCTTTCCCTATTATCCTGCGGAGAAAATCGCAGGCACCTTTCACTAAATAGTAGCATGAACATCATATAAATGCAATATCTGTAAATCGATTATAACTAATTCTATTTTTTCTTATCGGATTTATTATTCAGGCGTTCTACTAATGCAGCAGTACGCGTCCGATAATCATCTAACTCGGTTACGA
The DNA here is from genome assembly GCA_036634775.1 of Clostridium sp. Lineage (GTDB taxonomy): Bacteria > Bacillota > Clostridia > Lachnospirales > Lachnospiraceae > Otoolea. Next base: position 21,248 of record JAVWRQ010000001.1, on the reverse strand, counting down.
TGCCCATAAAGGAGGATACCATATCCAGAGAAGAGCGCAGCGTACTTTGTTCACTCTGGTAAATGACACGTTTTGTCAGACGCATAGCCTGTTGAGGCGCTTCCATCAATTTCTGTATATATTGTTCCACATAGCCGTCCAATTGGTCGTCCGGAACACAGTGTGTTACCAGTCCAATGCGTTCTGCTTCTGCGCCCTTTAACATCTTGGTGGTCCAGAACATATCCAGTGCTTTATCGCGTCCAATCAGACGGGGGAGAAAGAATGCACCTCCATCACCCGGTACGATTCCGGCATTGAAATAAGTTTCAGACATCGTTGCACTCTCTGATGCGATGCGGACATCGCACATCAAAGCCATATCAAGTCCGGCTCCTACCGCCGGGCCGTGGATTTTAGCAATGACAGGTTTGTCGATTTCCTCTAAAATCAGCGGGATACGCTGGATTCCTTTCCACAGGGAATTCTTTCTGGCGAGGGCGGTCGATGTAATGTCTCCCTGACTTTCGAAAAAGCCGTCTCCTGCCGCCATCGCCTTTACATCGCCTCCGGCACAAAATGCCTTGCCGCTTCCGGAAAGCAGTACGGCATAAATGTCATCCCGATCTCTGATATCTTCCAAAGCAAGGGTCCAAAGATGAATCATTTCTTCACTGAAACAATTGAGGTGCTCCGGGCGGTTCATGATAAGATGGGCTAAATGGTCTTTTACTTCATAAATTAGATCTGGCATTATTAATTATTATCCTCCATTTGGATTGACCGCGGGTTTTGCGGCATTCGTTGAATTGTAGTCTGCATCATTATAAGAAATATCTGATTCACTGTCAACATGATATTTTAGACCGAAAACTAGATGGATTGTAATAAAGTGCGCAAATGGTCAATGTTTTTGGGATATGCATGATTCGGATTCATCGAATGTGTTTTAATTAAGTTATG
>JAVWRQ010000001.1:11299-20206 GCA_036634775.1 Clostridium sp. | reverse complement strand
TCATCAAATATCATAATCTCCGGTTTCATGGCGATAATATCTGCAATGCTGACGCGCTTTTTTTCTCCGCCACTGAGATAGTGGGGCGGTCGATCCCGAAAATTCTCTAGGTTCATGTAAGCGAGTGTTTCATCTACCCGCTTTCTTACTTCCTCTTTTGAAAGTTTTAAATTCATAGGGCCAAAAGATACTTCTGCCCGCACCGTGGAAGCAATCATCTGGTTGTCGGCATCCTGAAAAACAATCCCCACATTTTTACGGAGCTCATTCAAATCGCTGCGCAGGATTTTCTTTCCCCGGTAAATAATCTCTCCCCGGTCAGGAGTCAGTACACCGTTCATATTCAAAAAAAAGGTGGACTTTCCCGCCCCATTGGAACCCAACACGGCGATCTTTTCTCCTTTGAAAATCTTCAGATTCACATCAGATAAAGCCGGTTTATTATCTTCATAGCTATAATTCAGATTTTGAATTTGTAGTATCAGTTCTTGAGAAGTCTTTGAGCAATCCATGATTCGTCTCCTTTTTATACGGTGAAGTACCATATTATAATCAGTAAGGACAGATAGATACAGGCGGCGGCCACTTGAATTCCGGTCACTTTCTTTTCTTCTTCTAAAAAAAGCAGCTCTCCATCGTAGCACCTGGAAATTAGGGAGTCATAGTAAGTGTTGGCTTTTTTTAGTGAAAGGAGCAGGAGGTTGCCGGCTGTCCGGCCAAACGACAGACAGGAAGTCTTAAAGTCGCAGTAGCCCAATCGGGATTCGGCGGAGTGCCTCATGCTGCATTGGACATCCATCAGAATAAAAATAAAACGATATATCATATTCATCAATTCAATCACTAGTTTTGGAATATGAAGTTGCCGGAGAACCGAGATGATCTCACCGGCCGGTGTGGAGAGAACTAACATGTAGGTGGCACTCACCGCACCGAATGCTTTTAACATCAGCTGCAGAGCCCGGATCATACTGTTCTTAGTGATATACAGATAAAATAAATGCAGGTTCAGGTAGCAGTCCCCAGTGGGTTCCCCGGCTACCCCCACTGCGATGGCGATGCTTCCAATGAGCATAAAAGAAATGGGAATCGTAAGCAGCGACAGATAACGTGAAAATGATAAATGTCCTTTCACCACGGTGAGATACCCCATGCTGAGGATAACAGTCGTTGACACGATAGGACTGTCAGCCATGATGCATAGGAGTAAAATCAGAATCGTAAGAAGCACTTTAAATCCCGGATTTAAGGCGCGGAGCTTGGAATGATATGCGTAAAAATCAATAGAATAAACATTCTCGTGCTTATGTGCCATGTAGGAACCACCTTTTTATTTTATAAATGCCGCATTTTTCCATTTGCCGCTCTTAAAACGCAAGAAAGAAATCGAAGCACCGACCATCCACCCGATGGGAATCGACCATGCAATTGCGATCGAACCGATGCGGGGAGCCAAGGTATAAGCGATAACGACACGCGTGATTAAGTTGCCAAATGAGCTGGTCATAAAAAACTTCATATCGCCTGAACCGCGGAGCAGACCATTCGTTGTAAACATGATGCCCATCAATATGTAGAATGAAGACACAATCTTCATGTAGGACATTCCATAATGAATGGCGGCTGCATTGGAGTTGGAATCCATAAATAAATTCATGAGTTTTGGACCAAACAGGAAAATAATAAGTGTCAGGGTAAGGCTGAAAACCACCACCATAAAAATATTCGCTTTATATCCTTCTTTGACCCGTTCTTCTTTGCCGGCTCCGATATTTTGTGCTGTGTAGCTGGACATGGCATTGGAAAAGTTCATATTTGGCATCATAGACAAACTGTCTATCTTCGTAGCGGCTGTGTAGCCGGCAATAAAGATAGAACCATAGGAATTCACCAGACTCTGCATCATCAGCATACTAATTGATACGATAGACTGCTGAATCATAGATGGTACACCAATTTTGGCGATTCGCTGGACTGCGGAGAAATGAAACAGCGGTCGTTTTCCGGCATCTTCATGCCCGGGCTCATCTTCTAATCGCAGGATACGTCCCGTGAGTGTGATCAGGGATAAGATCGCACAAATCCCCTGTGCTATGAGCGTGGCCCAGGCAACACCGGCGACACCCATATGAAATTTGATGACAAACAGCAGATCCAGTACGATGTTGGTCAGGGTCGAAATAATCAAAAAATACAGTGGGGTCTTACTGTCGCCCAGTGCATTAAATATACCATTTAATGTGTTATACATAAAGAGGAAAATAGCGCCGCCAAAATAAATCCGCAGGTAAATGACGGAATCGGCCATGATGTTCTCCGGTGTTTTAAGCAGGCGAAGGACAAGCGGTGCAATCAGTTCACCCACAATTGTAATGGCAATACTTAAAAAGAACTGTCCGATTAAAGCCGTGGAGATTGTGGTTTTCATCTCTCTGACTTTTCCGGCTCCAAAGAGCTGTGATATGACGACACTGCATCCCATCGAGAGACCGGAAGCCAGTGCAACAGCCAAAAAAACAACGGGAAAAGAAGCTCCTACCGATGCGAGGGCGTCGGCACCGACAAAATTCCCCACAACCATGGAATCCACCATATTATAAAGCTGTTGAAATAAATTCCCCATCAGCATAGGTAGGGAAAAGAAAAATAGTAGTTTTAAAGGTTTACCTTCTGTCAAATTCTTAATCATGTTCCAAATTCTCCTTTCGAGCCAGCGCATTCTTTGCAATGCGTTCTAAATAGTCTTGGTACTGCATCCGTTCTTCGGCGGTAAAATCTATAAAGCACTGTTCATCCCACTGTTCAAAGAGTGAATCGATAACAAGCAGCATTTCTCTGCCAGTTTCGGTCAATTCAATCAGTTTTTCTCTCTTATCTGCAGCATTGATAATTCGATGAATGAACAGACGGTCTTCCATCCGCTCCATAATTCTTGCCATCCGTCCTTTGTCCATATCCATAATACTGCATAGTGCTTCTTGATTACAGCCACCTTTTTTTTGCAAAATGTGTAAAACGACACTGTCCTCAGGCTTTAAATTATAATGACTCAAATTCGCCCGCAGAAAGCTTTGTTCACATCGGCGTATGATTCCTCTTTCTATGTTCATTGGATTCCCTCACGATAAATAATAAGTTGTAAAGTACAACGGTTGAGATACTCAACTATTATAGGGGAACCGAGAAAAAAATGCAAGAGATTTTTTGAATTAGTCGGATGCAAGCCGGAGATATGCTGGAAATGAGAGAGGGGCTGTGATATGATAGAAAATAAATAATAGATGAGAGATGGAGTACAGGGTCATGGAAGAAGACGGCGTAGAAGTGAATCATTTGGAAAAAAAATGTCGGATACAGGTGGCGGGATTTCCGCTGCCGCTTTATTTGGGTATTGCTTTATTAGTAGTTGTCTGCATGTATACCGGTTGTCTGCCGGGGGGATTTGTAGGGGGATTTATCGTTCTGATGGTCCTCGGCGAAGGTCTGAATGCTGTAGGAAACTACCTTCCCATTGTAAAGACCTATCTGGGCGGTTCGGTCATCTGTATTTTAGGAGCCGCCGCTATTCAGTCTTTGGGACTGATTCCACAGGAAACCCACGCAATTTTGGACAAGTTTGTCAACCAGGATGGATTTCTGGTATTTTATATTTCAGCACTTATTACAGGCAGTCTGTTTAATATTGACAGAGATCTTTTGCTTAAAGCGACCGTGAAATTATTGCCGACAGCGGTTCTCTCTCTGGCAGTCGGTGTGACACTTTCCGGATTCCTCGGAATGTGCATGGGTGATAGCTTCCTAGAGGGGATTTTGTATATCGGCGTGCCCATGACCAGTGGGGGGATGACGGCGGGAACGGTGCCTCTTTCTGCTATCTATGCCTCTGCTTTGGGAACGGATGCAGGTCAGATTCTCACCAGACTGGCACCGGCTACGGTACTGGGAAACTGCGTAGCGATTATATTTGGTGGTTTAGCTAATAATCTGGGCGTACGAAAACCGAACCTGACCGGCCATGGCCGTCTGGTGAATGATGGTCAGCCGGTAAAACCACAGAAACAGATGAAACCAACCTTTGCACTCTTAGGTACCGGTCTTATCATTTCACTGGCATTTTATGAGCTGGGGGCATTATGTCACAAGTTTATCCCGATGATTCCCACCTATGCATGGATGATCATTGCGGTTATTGTTGTTAAAAGTACGCGTCTGATGTCGGAAGAACTAGAAGATGCTGCCAAAGAATGGGGATATTTTGCAATTCACAGTTGGACAGCTGCCGCGTTGACCGGAATTGGAGCGACACTCATTGATTTGAAGACGATTATGCATACCATCACCCCGTTCTACCTCTTAGCAATCGTTCTAATCGTAGCGGCCATCACCTTGACTGCATCGATGATAGGAAAACTCATGGGATTTTATCCATTAGAAGCAGCTATTGCAGCCGGAATGTGTACGACGAATATGGGCGGATCCGGTAATGTGGCAGTACTTGGAAGTGCAAAACGGATGGAACTTTTACCATTTGCACAGATCGTGACCCGTTCCTGTGGAGCACTCATGCTGACATTGGGAGGAATACTGGTGCAGTTTCTGCGATAAAACGTTTTTCAGTGATATAAAAACCACTTGACAACAATGCCTAAACTGTATATACTGTGAATATACAGTACAACATAGAAAGAGGAAAACATGAATGTAATCATCAGCAATGCCAGTGATAAACCAATCTATGAACAGATTATGACACAGATGAAGAATGCCATTATCTCCGGTGAATTGGAAGCGGGGGAACCGTTACCATCTCTGCGGTTTCTGGCGAAGGAACTGCGTGTCAGTATCATTTCCACAAAGCGTGCTTATGAGGAGCTGGAAGGGGAAGGATATATTGAATCGGTGCCGGGTAAAGGGAGCTTTGTTACGGAGAAGAATCGCGAACTCATGAGGGAAGAACAGTTTAAGAAGGTGGAAGAATACTTGCAGTATGCAGTGGACACAGCAAAACTATCACGTATTTCTCTGGCAGAGATGCAGGATATCATCCTTGCATTGTATGAAGAATAGAAAGGAATGCCATGGAAGGTAATATTTTAGAAATAAAAGGTTTAACAAAAAACTATGATGATTTTTCTCTTACGGATATTTATTTGACGATTCCTTATGGGTGTATCATGGGGATGATTGGTGAGAATGGAGCCGGTAAGAGCACGACGATTAAAGCAGTTCTGGGACTTATTCATGCAGATGCAGGGAGTATCAGAATATTTGGTATGGATGGGATTGCAGAAGGCGAGAAGATTCGGGAAGACCTGGGGATTGTGCTGGGCGAACTTAATCTGCCATCTACATTTAACGGAAAAGAAATTGAAAAGATGATGAGCAAAGTCTATAAGAATTGGGACAGTACAATATATTATGAATATTTGGAACAATTTGATATTAATAAGAACAAGAAGATAAAGGATTATTCTAAAGGCATGAAGATCAAAGCAGCTTTGGCGATTGCCTTATCTCATCAGGCAAAACTGCTGATTTTAGATGAACCTACCGATGGACTGGATCCGTCTATCAGAGAGGAAGTATTGGATATTCTGCGGGAATTTATACTGGATGAGGAACATTCCGTTCTGATTTCCTCTCATATCTTAAGCGATTTGGAGAAAATATCGGATTATGTTGCACTGATACACAAGGGGCACATGGTGCTGTGTGAAGAAAAAGACTGTCTATTGGAAGATTACAGAATTTTAAAAGGCAGTACGGAGAGCATAAAGAAAGCAGCAGAAGAGGATGATCACATGACGCTACTGGGGATTCGGGAACATAACTTTGGCTCTGAAGCACTGGTAAAGAAAGGGAAGATTCGTTTGGAAAAATATCATCTGATCGCAGAGCCGGCGACGCTGGAGGAGATCATGATTTATATGGTGAAGGAGGAAAAATGATGAGTGGATTGATCTACAAAGAAGTCTGTATGTTCAAATCGCAGTTTAAGAACTGGATCTATGGCATCCTTATCTTGGGAGTGTACGGAATCGTGTTTAAGACATTGTCCATGCTGTTTATGCTAGTTGCATTGGTTGGCGTGATGAGCTGCATTACGACCTTTACCTATGACAGGCAGTACCGCTGCGATGAATACGTAGCTGCGATGCCGGTGAGCCGAAAGAAAATCGTAGTATCAAAGTACATCTTCCTACTGTTGGTCGATTTAATGATGACAGTTGTGACCATCATATTGGTCGTGGCGGTGGCTCCTTTTTTAAAAGAGAATATTCTCTCTGCGCTGGGGGCGGTGATGGGAGTTCTGGCAGTGACCATACTGCTTCAGATTCTGGTACTCCCGCTTCTATATGCATGGGGACCTGAAAAGGCCAGATTTGCATTTCTGATTATAGGAATATTACCTTATATGCTAGTGATGCTTAACAAGGACAGACTGCCGGATATTACACCACAGACCGTGCTCCATATTCTGCAGGCATCACCGTTTATACTGGCAGTGGCGGCCGGAATATCGCTGCTGGTTTCAATCGGCCTTTATAAGAAAAAAGATTTATGAAGCGGTAACGCAACCATGCAAAAAGAGCCAAAATACCTGCAATCCGGCTTATCGGTAAAACAAGAAAATTGCTTCACTGACTTTGGGATCCTTTTGGAACTTTAGTTAGTGAGGTTTTTTTATAGTTGAGGTTCTTTTATTGATGCGGGCTTCATTGGGTAACAGTGGTGCATTAGAAGATGATTTGTATTTTGCGAACTCTTCTCATAAAATAGGGAACAAATGCGTGAGGCAATCAAATCAGCCTCGTTTTCAGTGGCATTGGGAACCATAAGCAGAAACTGGCAACTGCTATATTGGGCAAATACATCTCCAAGACGCAAGTGGATTTGAATAATCTGCGCCAGCAATGTCATCTGCTGCTCTCGCTCCGCAAGAGACACAAAGTTCCCATCACCGTCGATCAGAGAGAGGAGAATCAGAGAGGAGCATCCTTCGGAACGTCTTAACTGGCGTTCTATAAAACGGTAAATAACCTTGAAGGTTTCATAATTCTCACATAAAGCTCCAAGGATTAATCCTTGCTCTGTCAAATCGCCGCTAATTAGATTGATATCCATGGCAATCCCTTTATATGCAGGTTCCGGAGTACTTAAAATATCCATTTGTTTTTCACCTACCTTGCGATTGGATTTTTCTGTAATTAAACATTGGTCAGCTCGATTAAATAGACTTTTGTAATCGTCGCCAACCTCGTATAGACTCATTCCAATCGTAACCGAAATATGTATGTTTTTGTTGTGTACCAATTGAATCGCTTTGATACGATCTGAAAACTGCTGCTTCTTTTCCAACGAGAAATCCATATTTTTTGCTTCTTGTATATAAATAACAAACTCATCACCACCGACTCGACCCACTACATCCTGTTTTAGCACCATATAGCGAAGTACTTTGCCTATTTCCTGAAGAACATAATCTCCAATGGTATGACCATAACAGTCATTGATTTGCTTAAAGTAATCCACATCCAACACAAATATAGCACCATTTTTATTCTGTTGCAGTAATTCATTGATTTTTTTTTCGGTAGTACCTCTATTACAAAGCCCGGTGAGCCAATCCAGTTGTACTAGTTCTCGCAGGCGTTCATTTTCTTTTTCTAAATTCAGAAGTATTTGTTTCACCATAATCCCTCCTCCTATTGTTTTTTCTTTATACTACCTTAAATACATAAAACAAATAAAATACTCACCTATTTAGAAGAAAAATAAAATATATTTAAAAGGCAATGATAGATCTCTATATTTTCATCCTAAACAGGGAATATTTCTTGACAGTGATAAGACAAACGTATATAATTGACATATGAACAATCAATCATATGTTTGATTGTAAAAAATGCGAGAGGGGAGGGGAGCGGAACGATGGCGGTAAACGATGTTGAGTGTTGTGACTTTTACCAAGTTCACGATGATGTAGTAAAAGCGGTTCAGGAAAAGATGCCGGATGACGATGAGCTTTATGATCTGGCGGAAATTTTTAAGGTGTTTGGAGATTCTACCAGGATTAAGATTCTATATGTATTATTTGAATCAGAGATGTGCGTATGTGATATTGCACAGCTCCTGAACATGACACAATCGGCGATTTCTCATCAGCTTCGTATCCTGAAGCAGTCGAAACTGGTGAAGAGCAGAAGAGAAGGTAAGGCAGTATTCTATTCTCTGGCAGATGGACATGTGAGAACGATTATGAACCAGGGAATCGAACATATAGCAGAGTAAAGTAAGATATAAAAAGATGGAGGACAGAGGTATGAAGAAGAAATTTAAATTAACGGATTTGGATTGTGCAAACTGTGCAGCGAAGATGGAGAATGCAATTAAGAAGCTTTCGGGCGTGTCAGATGCCAGCGTGAGCTTTATGACGCAGAAACTGACCGTAGAAGCAGAAGACAGCCGTTTTGATGATATTATGAAAGAAGTTGTGAGCATCTGTAAGAAGATAGAACCGGATTGTATGATTAATTTATGATGGGAGAGATCATGACAACAAAACAAAAGAAGATGCTGGGTCGTATTATCACAACCTTTATTGTTTATGTCGGTGCAATTGTGGCAAAAGAGATGGGACTTCTGGATGGTTTCAGTAGTACATTACCGGAGCTATTGCTCTTTTTGGTACCTTATCTGATGATTGGATGGGATATTGTATACAAAGCGTTTCGTCATATCATACATGGTCAGGTATTTGATGAGAATTTTCTGATGTCGTTGGCTACATTTGGCGCATTTGGCGTAGGACAGTATTCAGAAGCCGTGGCAGTTATGCTGTTCTATCAGGTGGGCGAGTGGTTTCAGGACTATGCGGTTACCCGCTCTCGAAAATCCATTACGGAT
>JAVWRQ010000001.1:0-11199 GCA_036634775.1 Clostridium sp. | reverse complement strand
TGTGTCAATGGCAGCGGGCTGCTTCATGTGGAAGTGACAAAGAAATTTGAGGATTCCACAGTTTCACGAATTCTTGAGTTAGTAGAGAATGCCAGCAGCAAAAAAGCACATATGGAGAATTTTATTACCCGGTTTGCCAAATACTACACACCCATTGTAGTTCTTGCAGCGGTTGCGCTGGCATTCATCCCACCGTTGATCCTGGGGGGCGGATTTGCCCAATGGCTCCAAAGAGCCTGCATTTTCCTCGTTATCTCATGTCCTTGTGCCTTAGTTATATCCATACCGCTCAGCTTCTTTGGGGGGATTGGTGCGGCATCGAAAGCCGGTGTACTGGTAAAAGGCAGCAACTATCTGGAACAATTGGCAGAGATGGAGACCATCATATTTGACAAGACGGGAACATTGACCAAAGGCGAGTTTAAAGTGACCGATATTCGCCCACAAGGGATGACGAAAGAAGAATTGCTGGAATTTGCAGCACTGGCAGAAAATTATTCTACACATCCGATTTCCATGTCTATTAAAACCGCATATGGAAAGGAAATTCCGCTCAGTCGTCTGGGAGAAACCGAAGAGATTTCTGGGCATGGCGTAAAAACAGTGATAGATAGTAAACCGGTACTGGCCGGAAACGGAAAATTGATGAAGATGCAGAATATTCCGTATGAGGAATGTGACAGTATCGGTACGGTTGTCTATCTGGCGGTAGAAGGAAAATTTGCAGGAACAATCGTGATTTCCGATACGATTAAAGAAGGCACGATGGAAGCAATCCGAGATTTGAAAGCGGTTGGTGTAAAGAAGACGATTATGCTCACCGGTGATCGAAAGGCAGTAGGAGAGGCAGTTGCCGCCAAGATCGGAATCGACGAGGTCTACACCGAACTTCTCCCGGGTGATAAGGTAGAGAAGATAGAAGGCTTTTTGACTTCCAAGCGCGCCGGTACCTATGTGGCATTCGTAGGTGATGGTATCAACGATGCTCCGGTACTCACCAGGGCAGATATCGGAATTGCCATGGGCAGCATGGGTTCAGATGCCGCCATTGAAGCTGCCGATGTTGTTCTTATGGATGACAATCCGGATAAGATCGCCACGGTGGTGAAGATTGCCCGAAAAACACTTAAAATCGTAAAACAGAATATCGTATTTGCCCTGGGCATAAAAGCAGTGGTGCTGATTCTGGGCGCACTGGGGATGGCCAATATGTGGGAAGCTGTATTCGCAGATGTAGGAGTTTCAGTTATTGCGATACTTAATTCTATGCGGGCATTGAAGAACGAATAAAAAAAAGAGTAATCTGTTATGCCTAAAGCGAATAGATTACTCTTTTTGTGTAATGGAAAAGTTATCCTAATGCACGTTTTTTTTGCCGCGGCCGATTCATAAATGTTTCACTATATCTCGTCACTATATTTTTCCCATTCTGTTTCGAACAATACATGGCGGTATCTGCATTTGTAAACAATTCCTTATCGGACCAAGTCGGAGTCCATTCGGCAATACCAATGCTAATGGTCACTCGGTTAAAGGTAAAATCATATTTTTGTGATGCAAATTCGCTTCGAAGCTTCTCTACCCATTCACTGCTTTCTTCCATATCCTTTCGAAAAATAACAGCAAACTCCTCACCACCGAATCGAGCGGGGAAAATGTCTTCAAGAGCGTTTCCCAACATCAATCCGGCCAATCGACAAATGACCTTATCACCATTTGCATGTCCATAATTATCATTTACTTTCTTAAAATTATCAATATCGATGATTGCCAGAGTCAGAGGGCGTGCATTCGGATTATTCACCATATTTTGCAATTCATTTGAAAAAGCGTTTGAACCATATAACTCCGTTTTGGGATCGCGGCTGAGCCGCTCTTCCATTACCACTTGACTTTGATATATTTTATCAATAATATGGTTCTTCTCTTTTTGATATTCCGATACAATCTTGCAAATAATATTCGTTGATATAATAATAACCGCTGATATCACACCTTCAGGAATGAGATAAATATCATAATCGGGAGCCAGTGGATCAAAAAATCGGACTAAGAGTGACAGAAAAAGAAATATAAGACTCAGATAAGTGAACTGTTGCGTCATCTTTTTATCATTAAATAAAACGGTTATAAAAATTGGAAAGCAAAATGCGCAAAGCGTTACGGAAAAGATATAATGTGTCAGCGAGAATACCAGACAAATCAAAGACATCTGCAGCACAGAAAGATAATTAACGATATCCTCGTTATGACTGTATCTTCGAAGTAATGGATTTCCTCCGAATACAATCACCAAATTACAGATCGTTGGGAGCACCAGAAATCGTAGTAAATATAATGGCAGAGACTGGGAAATCAGATTTTTCCATTGCAATAGAAAATAAATGATAATTTCAAGTGCAAATGTAATTACCATTAAATAAAAGTTGGCTTTTTCAATCTTAGCCCGCCACTTTCCATATGTAAGTAAATACTCTTTTTCTTTCATGAACTCATATCACTTCCTTTACTGCACGGTATCCCATCAAATATCCCGGAGTATGGTTATATGGTTTTTCAAGTGCTTCGTTATAACTTTTCGCTGCCCACCGATAGTTATCGCGACTTACGTCTAATATTTTTCTTGCTGCCTCTTCCCCGGACGTGCCTATTACCTGTTCATATATGTTCTTATAGGTATAGAGTTGTCTTTTTGTTCTCTCTACAACGAACAATTTACTGCGAAGTTCCCGATATGCATCCCGGAACCGAGGAATTACAAACGATACAACACCGGCGATTATTATAAAAAGGATAATGATAAGCATACGATTATATCTCCTCTACGGTAAATTTCCTACAATCAGGCAGACTGTATATGATGTACATGATGTAATAATAGCAGATTTTCTGAAAAAATGGACGCATATGCATGAGTGGTAGCAATTTGGTACATGAATGGTAAAATAAAGAAGAGTGTTCAATTAACATCAAGCTAATTGAACACTCTTCTTTGACTTATCTTACCATTCTTTATGATACACGGTATTACCGTTCTTAATTACTGTTTCTACTAAGTTGATCGCTGTGTGGTAAGGCATGAAGTTGACAGAAGGGAATTTAAGGAAGATAATATCTGCCTGCTTTCCAACTTCGATACTGCCAACTTTGTCAGCTCTGTCCACGGCGGCAGCGCCGTTGATGGTGAGAGCCGTGATGACTTCTTCAATGGACATATTCATGTAGATACATCCCAGAGCAACGAGCAATGGAATGGAATTCGTGAAGCAACTTCCCGGGTTCAAATCGGTGGCCAGAGCAACGGCAGCGCCGCCGTCAATCATCTTTCTGGCAGGAGCATATTCTTCTTTCAGACCAAATGCGGTAGCCGGAAGCAGTGTGCTGATGACTTTCTTCTCTGCCATCTGCTTAATACCTTCATCGGATACTTTGAGCAGGTGATCGGCAGAAAATGCGCCAACTCTGGCAGCCAGTTCGCCGCCGCCAAGAGGGTTGATCTCGTCCGCATGAATCTTTAACTTAAATCCCATATCTTTTGCTCTATTTAGATAGTACTCGGAATCTTCGATACTGAATACCCCTTTTTCGCAGAAAATATCAGCAAACTCAGCCAAATTATCTTTTCTTACCAGTGGCATAACTTCGGTAATCATCTTGTCTAGGAATTCACGTTCTTTGCCTTTCCATTCAGGAAGGACACTGTGTGGTCCTAAGAAAGTAGTTACAATATCCACCGGATGCTCTTCATTCAGCTCTTTCATGGCGGTAAGCTGTCTAAGCTCTGTCTCACAGTCCATGCCGTAACCACTTTTGCCTTCGACGGTAGTCACGCCAAATTCCAACATGCGGTTCATCCGCTCTTTGCCGGCGGCTTTCAGTTCTTCTAAAGAAGCATTCCTTGTAGGGGTAACGGTGGCATTAATACCGCCGCCACGCTCCATAATTGACATGTAGCTGTCGCCTTTCAAACGCCATGTGAATTCATCGGCACGATATCCGCCAAAGATAAAATGGGTATGGGAATCTACAAATCCCGGCAGTACCGTCTTACCGGTAGCATCGATTACTTCATATTCGTCTAAATTTACCTGCTGATCCAGCTCGGCTGTAGTGCCCACGGCAAAAATCTTATCATCATGAATCAGGACACCGCCGTCTTCGATGAGTCCGATATCGGACATGTCTTTCCCTCTCTTAGGAGCTTCTCCTTTACAGGTGACTAGCTGTGCAGCGTGTCGGATATATCTCTTTGTCATATTATACCTCTTTCTTATAAAAATCGTCACAGAGGCCGTTGAAAATTCTTGTGTATTTAGAATTAACAACCGCCTCTGCAGCAACTAAACTATAAATGAGTTTATCAATATCATGTTATTGTGTTAAACAAACATTATTTAACAGCATCTTTGTAAGCTTTTTCAATCAATTCATCGCTGGCAATGTATGGCATAGTGATAACATCTGTGCCTTTTCTGATCTGGTTGTATTCAGCAACGGTGTCGATCGAATGTTCATTTCTTGCCCAGCTTCTTCTTGAAACACCAATCATGGTATCCCACGGAATTGCCTGACGAATCGCTTCGTCTGCTTTTTCGGTGCCGTCTAATACAAGACCAAATCCACCATTGATCGCTTTACCAATACCGGTACCACCACCATTATGAAGAGCAATCAGGCTCATGCCTCGGGCAGCATTACCTGCGTAGCACTGAACGGCCATATCGGCTGTTACATTAGAACCATCGTAAATATTGCTTGTCTCACGGTAAGGAGAATCGGTACCGCCTGTATCATGATGGTCACGACCCAGCATAACCGGTCCGATTTCACCATTTCTAACCATATCGTTAAATTTGAGAGCGATGTCACGTCTGCCAAGAGCATCCTGATAGAGGATACGGCACTGTGTACCAACAACTAATTTGTTCTTCTCTGCATCGCGAATCCAGATGTAGTTGTCGCGATCCTGAGAACGTCTGTCAGGGTTGATGACGGACATAGCAGCATGATCTGTTTTAACCAGATCTTCCGGTTTGCCGGATAAGCAGCACCAACGGAACGGGCCATAACCGTAGTCAAATAATTCCGGTCCTAAGATATCTTCTACATAAGATGGGAAGATGAAGCCTTCGCTTGTATCTTCGCCGTTCTTTGCGATATCTTTTGCACCTGCATCAAATACAGCTTTCATAAATGAGTTGCCGTAATCGAAGAAGTAAGTACCTTTGTCTACCAATTGCTTAATTAAGTGGAAATGTTTAACCAATGTCTGATTAACCAGTTCTACAAAGTGTTCTTTATCATCGGCTAACATAGCGGTTCTCTGATCAAAAGAGAGACCCTGTGGGCAGTATCCGCCGTCATATGGAACATGGCAGCTGGTCTGGTCGGACAGAAGTTCAACCTTTACGTTATGGTCAACTGCATACTGTAACAAGTCTACGATGTTGCCATGGTAAGCAATCGAAATATTTTCTTTCTTGTCCATGTATTCCTGAGCAATCTTAAATGCTTCTTCTGCACTTTCGGTGATGAGACTTACCCATCCCTGGTTGTGTCTGGTCTCGATTCTGGAATAGTCAACTTCAGCGATAATGCCTACGCCGCCGGCAATCTCAATTGCTTTTGGCTGTGCGCCGCTCATGCCGCCAAGTCCGCTGGTGATGAATAAATGACCTGCCAGGTTACCGTCATGAGGAACCCCTAAGAACATACGGCCTGCATTTAAAATAGTGTTAAATGTACCGTGAACGATGCCCTGTGGTCCGATGTACATCCAGCCGCCAGCCGTCATCTGACCATAAGAAGAACATCCCATGGCAGTTGCTTTTGCCCATGCTTCAGGGTTGTCATATTCGCCAACTAAAAGACCATTGGTAATAATAACTCTTGGAGAAGCTTTTGGAGATCTGAAAAGTCCCATCGGATGTCCGGACATCATAACAAGTGTCTGCTCATCGGTCAACTGCTCCAGATATTTTTTAATTAACTGATACTGCATCCAGTTCTGGCAAACCTGTCCGGTCTCGCCGTAGGTAACCAGTTCGTAAGGATAGAGAGCAACTTCATGGTCTAAGTTATTATCAATCATAACCTGGAATGCTTTACCATGAGTACATTTACCTTTGTATTCATCAATTGGTTTTCCGTAGATTCTGTCCTTTGGCATGAAACGGTATCCATAGATACGTCCTCTTGTCAAAAGTTCCTCCAAAAATTCCGGAGCCAGTTTCTCGTGCAGCTCCTCCGGTACATAGCGCAGTGCGTTCTTAACAGCTAATTTGATTTCACGTTCATTTAATGTGAGTTCACGCTTCGGTGCACGGCGGATGCCCTCCTCAAAAACGGGGTATTCCGGAAGAACCGGGTCAAGCTTAATTGTCATTGCATTTCCAATTTCAGTATTGTTCATTTTATCTCGTTCCTTTCTGTTTTTGTTTATAGTATATCATCGAGGTGTCAAAAAAACGTCAATATTATTAGAAAAATGCAACTAATATGCAAAAAAATACAGACCTTTCTATTTTTAGTCAGAGTTGACAGTCCCCTTTCATTTATGTATACTAAAAAGAAGTGATTAGAGGCAGCTTTACAGTTAGGAGGAAAGAGTATGAGCAAAGTAAACATTAACCTTTTAGGCTATCCCTGTATTGATTTGGATGGAGAAAAGGTTAATTTTCCTTATAAAAAAGTAGAGGGCTTTTTATATTATCTCTGCGTTAAGAAATCAGTGACGAGAGAAGAGATAATTTGCTTACTTTGGGGGGATGAAGATGAAACCACAGGAAAGAAGAAACTGCGTGATACGGTATATCAGGTAAGACGCTTTCTGGATAAAGACTTTTTGATTACGTCCGGACATACCGGAATTGCTCTAAATCCTAATTATGATATGTATATTGACTGGGATCATGTGTATGATGAGAATACACAGATCATACCGGGCATTTTTTTGGAACACTTTTTTATTAAGAACAGCTATGAATTTGAAGAATGGATTGAAGGAATCCGAGCGGAATACCGACAAAAGATTTCCGGTAAAGCCAGAGAGCAGCTGATGGAGGCTCAGAGGAACGGAGACATTTCCCATATTCAGGAATATAGCAATATTTTAATTAAAAGTGATCCTTATAATGAAGACTTATATTATGAAATTATGAATATGTATGCGGAAAGCGGGAACTACACGATGGCAATCCGCTTGTATTACGATTTGCAGAAATCGTTTCAGGAAGAGATGGAGATGGAACCTTCTCAGAAGATCAAGGACTTGTTTCACCGCGTGTTTAATGTCAAAGAGCATGTGAAGACCGAAGGGGCATCGATGGAGCAGCCCTTTATTGGACGAAAGAAAGAACTTTACGAAATCAGCGGTTTTCTGGAACATGCCTTGGGTAAGAGAGTCAACTGCGTGATTATCAAAGGGGAAGAGGGAGCAGGAAAGACAGCTCTTATGGAGTGCGGATTAAAGCTAGCCGCAGGACATCAGATGATTGCACTGCCGGCTGTCTGCTACAGACAGGGCGCCGATTTTTTCTTAAGTCCTTGGAATGATGTGTTTCAAGAATTAAAACAGTGTATTGAGAATGGGGCGATTCACGGTGCTTTTACAGTCAATCAAGAAGAAAAACTGATGCAGCTTTTAGACGGTGCCGTTGGAGATGACCGCACGAATCGTCGCATGACGTATCAGACAATCGAACAATTGGTAGTCAGCGTATTTACGGAAGTCACGAAGAAATACAAGGTAGTATTGGCTTTTGACGATATGCAGTGGATGGATCGAATGAGTATTCAGCTTTTGAGCCGCTTACTCTTTACCATTGAGCCGGAAAAACTACTTGTGATATGCACGTACAGCCGAAATTACGAAGCAGAAGTGATGGAGGGGCTGGAACCTCTTATAAAAAAAGACTGTGTGAATGTAATTTCTCTCCAACCATTTACAAAAGAAGAGACAAATGAGCTTCTGCATAAGATACTGCCGGAACTGGACGCCGAACCGGAGAAACAGAACAATATTTATGAGGCAACGGAAGGAAATGCCTTTTTCCTGAAAGAACTTGTGAATCTGATCAGAGAAAAGGGATATACCTTGGAGAAATCTCCTAAAACAAACTATGTTATTAAAGCCAGACTATCCGGAATCTCAGAAGATGAAAAAGAAGTTTTAGACTGTATGTCCGTATTTCCGGAAAAAATCAGTGTGGAAGAGATCGAACTGCTTTTAACCGGAATGGATCGTCTGACTCTTTTGAAGATTTTAGAGAGATTACAGGAAAACTTCCTTATTAAAGAGGTTCTTGTGGGATGGAACGTTTATTATAAATTTGTCCATCGGGTATTTCAAGAATATATATATGAGATGCAAAGCATGGGCAAGAGGCAGCTGTATCACCGGATTCTGGCAGAACATTATGAAACTCAGGCTAGAGCCAATCAGAAGTTCACGCTTCTGCCACTGGTGGTCTATCACTATGACAAGTGCCACAATCAGGTCAAGTCATATCAGTACCAAATCAAATATTTAAAAGCATACTATACGATTATTAATGAAAACTTTCCGGTGCTACAGCTGGATCCCTCTGATATCGGAGAGGATTTCGGTGTTATGGAGAAGGCGGCCAAGATGCTTCAGCTAGCTGAGAACGTCATAAAGCTGGAGGATGATTCGGCTGAGATTCGTCAGATGAAGATGGAGATGTATTACATCAAAGGACGCTATGATATTGCCATGGGAGAATATGACTCCGGCATCGCTAATATCGAACAAAGCATTATATTGTCGAATAAACTGAATGCACACAAGAACCTTCTGGCTTGCTATAAACAATTGATTTTTTATGGAATTCAAAAAGGTGACCCGGAAAAGATGGAAGAATATGTAGAGTTGGGTCTGAATTGTATCGGTAAAGACGAGACCGACGAATATGCTACCTTTTTGCGCCTGAAAGGTTTATATTATATCCAGATGCAGGAATATGAGATGGCAGCTAAAGCATTGGAACGAGCCATTATTGTATTCAAAGAATTGGAGGATGGTGAGAAGAAGTATTCTGCCGGCATAGCAGCCTGCTATAATTACATCGGTGATATTTATAAGCGGCAGGAGCGATATGAAGAAGCACTTCCTTATTATATGAAAGCTTTGGAAGAAGGAAAAAGTGTGGAGACGACCAATGGCATGGGACAGGTCTATTCTAATTTAGGGCAGATGATGTACCATATGGGGAATTATGGGGAAGCGTGCCGCTATTTGACAAAAGCAGAAGAACGTCTGGAGCGCAATGGCTACAGGTGGGGATTAGAGCGAGTAGAGGCCTATTTTGCTATGACTTATCTTAAGAGTGGGGACAAGGAAGAGGCAAAGAAATATTACGAAAAGAGTATTAAGCTATCAGAAAAAATAGCTAATCCAATTACGATAAACTTACTTCACGATATGGAAAAAGAAATAAAAAGTTAGAGAAAAACAAAATGAAATCGATTCTATAGGGCAATTTTGACATATTTGACGTTTTTTTGACGCTTTCTTTTATATAATTAGATCAACAAGTCTTAACAAAGGCTAGTAAAACATTTGAAAATCAGATGTAAAGGAGAACGAGGGAAATGAACAAAGTAGTAATCACAGGAAAAGATTTAACAATTGAACAGATTGTAGCAGTTTGTCGTGAAAATGTGCCACTCGAATTATCAGAGGCTAGCAAGAAGGACATTCTTGCATCCAGAAAAATCGTAGATGATTTGATTGCAGAAGAGCAGGTCGTATACGGAATCACTACTGGATTTGGTAAATTCAGTGATGTTGTGATCACAAAAGATCAGTGTAAAGAGTTACAGAAGAACTTGATCATCACTCATGCAGTAGGTGCAGGTGACCCATTTA
The DNA here is from genome assembly GCA_036634775.1 of Clostridium sp. GTDB lineage: Bacteria > Bacillota > Clostridia > Lachnospirales > Lachnospiraceae > Otoolea. Next base: position 1,310 of record JAVWRQ010000001.1, on the reverse strand, counting down.
GTAAAGATGTTGCCAGAGGTATTATGCTTCTCAGAATCAACAACCTTTCTAAAGGATTTTCAGGTATCTGCTTAGAGACATTACAGACGATGATCGATATGCTTAATAAGGGTGTAACACCGGTTATTCCTCAGAAGGGTTCTTTGGGCGCTTCAGGTGACTTAGCACCATTATCCCATATGGTTCTTCCGATGATCGGACTTGGCGTTGCAGAGTATCAGGGCGAAGTTCTTCCCGGTGCAGAAGCGATGAAGAGAGCCGGCATTCCGACTATCGAATTATCGGCAAAAGAGGGTCTTGCGCTGAATAACGGTACACAGGCTATGACTTCCGCAGGAAGCTTGGCATTAAACGATGCACTTACACTTTTGAAGGTTGCTGATATTGCAGCGGCACTTGAGTTTGAGGCACAGTATGGCGTTGTAGATGCTCTGGATCATAGAGTACACGATGTTCGTCCTCATGCAGGACAGCTGCAGACCGCTAAAAACTTATTACAGCTTCTTGAAGGCAGTAAGAATGTAACACGTCAGGGTCAGCTTCGAGTACAGGATGCTTATTCTTTACGCTGCTGTCCACAGATTCATGGCGCAAGCAAAGATGCTATTAATTATGTAAAAGATCATGTAAATATCGAGATTAACTCGGTAACAGATAACCCAATCATCTTCAAAGATGACAGAGCAGCTATTTCCGGTGGTAACTTCCACGGACAGCCTATGGCACTTAGCTTCGATTTCCTCGGAATCGCAGAAGCAGAGCTGGCTAACGTATCAGAGAGACGTATTGAGCGTCTTGTTAACCCGGCATACAGCGGAATGCCTGCATTCCTTACACCAAACGGCGGCGTTTGCTCCGGTTTCATGATCGTTCAGTATTCAGCAGCAGCTTTAGTATCAGAGAACAAAGTTCTGGCTCATCCGGCCAGCGTTGATAGTATTCCTTCTTCTGCAGGTCAGGAAGACCACGTAAGTATGGGTACCATTGCAGCTAGAAAAGCAGGCGAGATTGGTCTTAACGTAAGACGTGTTCTGGCTATGGAGCTTATGGTAGCTTGTCAGGGTATTGATATGCGTGGAAACAAAGGACTTGGAAAAGGTACACAGGCAGCTTATGATTTAGTTCGTAAGAACGTAGCTCGTCTGGAAGAAGATCGTGAGTTATACGGCGATATTAATTACTGCGAAGATATTATTACGAATGGTTCTTTAGTTAAAGCAGTTGAAGAAGCCATTGGCAGTGCTATTGCAATTTAACAAATAGTGGGGGTTGTTTTACTTGACGATTTTGGTAAATTACACATTTAAAAA